>NZ_JALEKL010000012.1 GCF_022768985.1 Methanosphaera sp.
TGCTGCACCCCGTAGGGTCTGGAACCTTGTCTCAGGTTCCATCTCCGGGCTCTTGCTCTCACAACCCGTACCGATCATCGGCTTGGTGGGCCTTTACCCCACCAACGACCTAATCAGCCGCAGATCTATCCTTAGGCGAAAAACGTTTCATAAGCAAACCATTGCAGGCATAGCTTAATATCCAGTATTATCTTCAGTTTCCCAAAGTTATCCCAGTCCTAAGGGTAAGTTATCCACGTGTTACTGAGCCGTATGCCATGAATATGAATTCATTCGACTTGCATGGCTTAATCGAATCCCAATAGCAGTAGCTTCCGCCAGGATCAAACGGATTTACACATTTAATGTTGTAAATCAGTATCAATCTAAGCAGATTTTGTAGTAATTTACACACTGTTTTTATATTGTCTAGTAAATAAGAAGTATTTATTAGAAAAGTACAAAAAATTTCTTTTAAACTTAAAAAAAATCTAGCAGTTTTTTCACAATACATTATTTGCGGATGTATTGCACCACACAACCAAACTTTTAAACACAGTTATGTTTTCAAAGTTTTAGTTGTCTACACTTTGCGTTTAACATACATCAAACTAAATCACTACTTGAATTTCAAGTAGCTTTACTTTAGCTTTCAATATTATAAATGTTTCGTTATAATATAATAAGAAATATTATTGCTACACTTGGAAAAAACATTCAATCATAACAAAACATACTTAATGTTTTTGTTCATGTGTCTCGCTTTTTGTAGCACATACTATTCTCACAACACCTACCTTAACAATATAATTAGAAAATATTGCATAAATAATTAATTGAAAATACATGAAAAAATAACAGAAAATTAATTACTAAAAAACTATTTTAGAGTTAAAATTAATATTATCAAATATCTAAAAAGAAACATTTTAAAGGTGATTTATAATGGATGAAAATATGCAGAAATTTGCAAGTTCCCACATGCAACTTTTAAAAGAAGATTTTCCAGATCTTCACAAAAACATGATGGACTTTAAAAAAATAATATTTGAAGATAGTACTGTTGATAAAAGAACATTAAAACTTGTTGCAATTGCACTTACAGCAGCATCAGATTCTGAAATGCCTATACGTAAACAAATGAGTACAGGTATAAAACAATTTGGTTTTACAAAAGAAGAAATTATGGATGTTTTAAAACTTGTACTTTTAGTATCTGGAAAACCAGGATTTCTAAAAGCTGTAGGTATTATGTATGATGAACTTGAAAAACAAGGAAAACTTGATGAGTAAATAAAATTCTCATCATAATCCCCTCTTATATATTACTATTTTTTTTATTCTAATTTATTTAATACAGCTAGTACATTATGTATTCTTGGAAAACCTATGTATGGTATTAGTATCATTATCATTGCAATTAATTGATCATCACTAAATCCTACACTTTTACATCCTCTTAGATGTATTTCTAGTTGTGGTTCACATCCACGCATTGATATTAGTATTGCTATGGTTATTATTTCTCTTTGTTTATCATCTAGTCCTCCTCTTGCATAGAAGTCTCCAAATCCAAATTCTGAGATATAGTCCCATAGTCTTCTCTGATTTTGTTGTGTTGCTTGTATTTGATCTTCCATCCATTGTTTTCCATAATGTTGTTGTTGTATTTTATATCCTTCTTGTTTTCTGGTTTTTTGTGTTACTGTTGATTGTCCTGGTAGTGGTAGTGTTACTCCTTTTTCATCAAATACATTGTTTGTTATATCTATAAATTCATACATCTTTCCTATTCCAAGATATACTATTGACTGATATAACATTTCTTTTACTATGATTGGATCTAATCCTTCAACTATTGCCTCTGTTAGTATCTTTTCATATAACTTATGTGATTGATTTGCAATTAGTGTTGAAAGTATTAGTAGCATTCTTTCTGTAAATGTGATTTTTTCATATTCTTCTTTCAGATCATTTACTATGAAATTGTCTAGTATTTCAACTAGTTCTGGATCTGTATCTTTTAGTTGTGTGTCATATATTGAGATTTGTTCGATAATTTCATTATTTTCCATTTTTTCCCACTCTTTTCTAATCTTTTTTTTATAATTACTATTTTTTATACATGAAACAATCTGGTGTATGTGAATTTATCACACCTATTGCTTGGAGGTATGAATAGATTGTTATTGATCCTGTAAATTTCATTCCACGTTTTTTAAGATCATCTGATAGTCTATCTGAGATCTCATTTTGTGTTTTATCATATTCATAGATTATTTCATCTTGTATAAAATTTTTTAGATAATTATAAAAACTTCCATATTCATCTACTATTTGTTTGTATATTTTTGAGTTTTCTACTGATGCATTTATTTTAAGTTTGTTTCGTATGATGTCTTTGTTTTCATATAGTTGTTGTTTTTTTGTTTCATCATATTTTATTATCTTATCTATGTTGAAGTTATCATATGCATCTTTGAATGCTTTTCTTTTATTTAGTATGATTTCCCAGCTTAGTCCTGCCTGGAATGTTTCTAGTATGAACATTTCATATAGGTATTGTTCATCTTTTGTTTGTTGTCCCCATTCTTCATCATGATATTTTACATACTGGGGATTTTTCATGTTACACCATTTACATCTAGTCTTTTCTTCTGTCATGTCACATACTCTAATTATTGTTGGTAGTATTCATCTCTTGCTTTTATCATTTCATGTACATTTTCTTCAGGCGTATATGGTGGTACAGAACAGCTTGATGCTACTATGTCAATACCTTTATTTAGTGCTGTTTTTACCTCAGTATTTATCTGTGTTTTATCACCTAGTAGTAATGTTTTTGTTGAAACATTTCCACATACCTTTGTTTTTGATTGTGTTTTTGTTCTTTGTTCATTTACATAGTCAAGATCTACTATATTTTCTATACTTATTGCATCATAGTTACATGTTAGCATATCTTCTATTATTTCTGTTGAATTTCCACATACATGTAATATACTATGTGATTGTATTGAATCTGCAATATATTCTACTTCTTCTTTTATGAGTTTTTTAAATATTTTAGGATCAAGCAAGTCACATGAACAGCTTGGTTCACATATACATATTGCAGATGGGTTGTGTTTATCAATTTCTTCACAAAACATTATTAGTGCTTCTGTTATGACACTTATTGCTTCTTCTATTTCAAAGTACTCTGTTTTTATGTATTTGAGTAGATCTTCAATTCCTAGTAGTTGTCCAAGTAGTGTAAATGGTCCTACTACTCCTACTATTAATGGTACATCTGGATATTGCATGTTTATTTTATCCATTGCATCAAAGAGTATTTTCATACGTGATGAGTCTGTGAAGTTTTCTGGTATTTCTATGTCTTCTGGTTTGCTAAATGGTGATGATGCTACCTCCGGCATGTTTGATCCATCACGCATATCTATTTCACATCCAAATGATTGTGATTCTATTGTCATGTCAAATGGTATGTTTATTCCCTCAATTTTTGATGTATTATATGGTGCTGTTGCAAGTTTTACCATATCATCTACATTAAGGTGTGCTTCTGGAAATTGCACATCTAGATTTTGTCTGTATTTTATCAGATTTATTGTTGTTATTGGTGCTACTATTGTTTTTTCATTGTTGTTTTTATCATCTAGTATATCTGAAAATTTCTCTCTTAGTGTCATATTTATTATCTCACATCTAATTTTATTCGTCTTGTTTGTCTTCTTTTTCTTCTATTTCTGCTAGTTTTGCTTCCATTTTTGCAAATACTGTGTTTGCATCATATTCTCGTTTTCTTTCATCTCGTATATCATCTGGTAGTGGCATGTGAAGACCACATCTTGGACATTTTACTTGTCCTCCTCCACATCCAAATCCACAGTCACAACATCCTGAATTTTCTATGTCAAATTCACATCCACATATGTCACATGTTACCATATAATTATCATATTCCATAGGATTCACTCCCCCATTTTTTTAAGTATTGTAATTTTGTTTGAATTTAAAATTTTATTTTTATCTATATTATTGTTATATGTATATATGTTAAATATTTTTTAATATCTATAATAGTATTAATATATAATGTATTATATAACCAAGAAAAAGAAATTTTTAATATTATTTTTTCCTTTAGGAGGGAGGTAAGTTTTGAGTAAATTTAAATCAAAGATGGAACTTTTTATAGTTCTAATTTTAGTATTTGCATCAGTACTTCAATGTGTTAGTGCAACTAGTGTATTTCTAACATCTGATAATATTGGAGGATCTGATAATGACTTTGAAATGCTTAATGAAATTAAAGATTATATTATGGAATTTTCTAATGGTAAGCTTGATGTTATAGTTGACCCTGAATCTTCAACTCCTGGTGAGGGTACTCGTGCAATTGAAAGTAATTGTGATGTTAGTGTTAATTTTGCCGCTGTTGATTGTGGTAATTTGAAGCTTCTTGCTAAGTATTCAGCAGGTAGTGATAAACAGGTAATATTTGTTAATACTGGAAATCTTGACCTTGAAAGTCGTGATTTTATTAAAAGAGCATGGGATGATAATTATTCAGAAACATCTTTTGCTGCAATTGCAAGTCCTTCAAAGTTTTTAGATGATGCTGGTATTAGTTATATTCAGCCTCTTAAGAAGTTTCCAAATGCAGCATCAGATGGTGTATATACAAGATCTCAAAGTGATGTAAATAAGTATATTGCACAGGAAGTTGTTAATTCAATTAATAGCTATGATGCATCAGAATCTAAAAGTTATGATGAATCTCTTATATTAAAACATAATCTTCAACCACAAGTTATGGCAGAGGCAAGTAGTGCATATCTTGAAAGTAACACAACAGATAGTAGCATGAATGATACATATAATTCATATTCTCAGGCTCAACTTCTCTATCTTACATCATCATATCTTAATGGTAGTGCTCTTGTTGATCCTAAAGATTATGATGCACCATCAAATCCTCTTAAGTATTCATTTCTTACAAAGGATAGTTATTCCTACTATGACTATGTAAATATGGCAAAAACAACACAACAGTATATGAATGAAAATGGTCGTGCACCAGACTATATTACATATGAGGGTGCATATATTGGATATTATGACTTGCTTTATAACTTTGCAAAAATTACACAAAATCATACAACAAATTCACAGATGGGATTTGACAGATATTATAGCTTTGATAAGAGTAATGATTCAATACTTATAAATATGCTTCCTGTTGCAATTGTTGGAATTATAGTACTTGTTGTATTATATGCAATTAGGTCAATTTTCAGACGAAGATCACAAAGAAATAGACGTCGACGTTACTAAAGAAAAATTATATTCTCCTCTCCACACTTTTTTTTATACTTACTTTTTTTTAAATTACTGATTTAATTTTTAGAAAATTATTAAATTAGAAGATATAAATTAATAATATATAATAATGATGTTTTAGAGAAAAAATTTAAAAAAAAATTATAAAATTTAATTATTATTTTTCATTTTATAAAAAAAAATTATATTGGGAGATTAACAGGTAATATGATTAAAATTGAACATCTAACTAAAATATATAAATTAAATGATAATAGTATGATTAAAGCACTTGATGATGTAAGCTTTACTGTTGAAGATGGTGAAATTTATGGTATTATGGGAATTAGTGGATCTGGAAAAACAACTCTAATGCGTATACTAAGAGGTGTTGAAGGATTCGATGAAGGAACAATAACAATAGATGATACACAAATTACACCTGAAAATTATCGTGAACACCAAAATATGCTTAAAGAACAAAGTGCAATTCACCTACAAAGATCATTTGGATTATGGTCAAAAACAGTACTTGAAAATATAATTCATAAAATGGTAGGACTTAAAACTGGTGATGAAACAACTGTATTTATTAATGATGATGTAATTGAAGAATATAAAGATGAAGCACTTGATATTCTTGATACTGTAGGACTTAAACATAAGGCTGATCATTTTGCACCAGTACTTAGTGGTGGAGAAAAACAAAGACTTGTACTTGCACGTCAACTTATTAAGAAACCTAAACTTCTTCTTCTTGATGAACCTGCAACAATGAGCAGTCCTAAACTTAAAGATGAAATTCTTAAAACAATTAAGAAAATCAATGAAAAATATGGTACAACAGTTATTGTAGTATCACACATGCCAGAGGTACATATGGCTATTTCTGATCGTGTAATGCTTATATATAATGGTAAAGTTGAAAAAGTTGATGCACCTAAAGTTATTGTTGATGAATTTCTTGCACAAAAAGAGGATGAATATCCACTTGCAAAATGTGAAAATACAGATCCTATTATAAAGGTTCGCAATCTTACAAAAGACTTCTACTTATATCGTGGTGGTCATGTTCTTACAATTGAGGATGTGAACTTTGATGTATATGAATCTGAAATTGTTGCACTTGTTGGTAAAAGTGGAGCTGGAAAAACTGGTATTCTTCGTATGATTGCAGGATTTGATGATGCAGATAGTGGATCTATTGAAATACGTTGTGATGATACTTTTACTCGTATGGATGATTATGGTGAAAATCGTATGAAAATCCGTAAAAATCTTGGATTTATGCATCAGGACTTTAGTCTTTCACCAAATTCCACACTTCTTGAGCAGATGTCTACAAGACTTGCACCAAAAACACAGCAAGGATTTGAAAATGCAATTAAAAAGGCTGAGGAATTCAACTTATCTCGTGAATCTCTTGATATAATCTATCAGTTAACTGATCTTTCACGTGATGAGGCTATTACAAAACTTGAAAAGGTAAATCTTTCACCTGAAATTCTTAATATATTATTCCCACCTCTTACACTTGAAGATACAATAGATTATATGGCACCTATATTTGAGGCACTTGACTTACCTCTTCCACTCTTAAATCGTAAGTTTACAGAACTTTCTGGTGGACAAAAGGTTCGTGCTGCAATTGCTGCATCACTTGCATCAAATCCTGACATATTAATTCTTGATGAACCATTTGGTGATCTTGACCCTGTAACTCTTCGTATAGTTGCAAATTCACTTAAACAAATAAACCAGGAACTTGGTACTACAATTGTTATTGTAAGCCATACAATGGATTTCATCAAAGAAGTTGCAATGCGTGCAATTCTTATTGAAGATGGTAAAGTTATAGATGTTGGAGATGCAACAGAAATTGTTGATGAATTTATAGCAAAAGAGGAAAGTGAAGAATAAAATATTAGATGGAGTTGATTGTGTTATGTTTGAGAAAATTCTTGTTCCTATTGATGGATCTGAAATATCAAAAAAAGCAGTAAGTAAGGCTGTTGAGATGGCAAAAGAGTTAGGCTCTACTATTGTTGTTGCAAATATTATGAATCAGAAAAATAGTTTTTCATTTGATATGCAAGATGATGAATCTAGAGATTTTGTCAGTGCAATGGTTGACTATATTAAAGGTGAGGATGTTGCTGTTGAAAGTATGATCTTATTTGGTAGTCCTGAGTTTGATATTGAAAAAGTTGCACGTAAAAGTGAAGCTGATGTAATGCTTCTTGGATGTAATGTTAAAGAAAGTCTTGATGATCCTATTGGAAGTTTTACTAAAGCTTCAATTAGACATGTTAAACTTCCAATTATTCTTATAAAATAAGTAATATTTTATTTTTAATATTACTTATTCTTCTTTTTCTTATTTTTTTGATAGTATTATTTTATTTAGTTTTTCATTAATTATTTCAACCACATAACTTATAATGTCACTTTTTTGTTGTATCTTACATTCATTATTTATATGCATATAGTTTTCAGTAAGTAATTTAATAATTCCACCTACATCACCTATTGAAAGTAGACCATTTTCTACTTCATCTGCAAGATTTATAATCATACTAACCCATGCAATATTTTCACAATCATCACAAAAATCATATAATACAGATGCATAATCAGCTATATCAACATCATATTTATATGCATCATATAACACATCAAAATCAACATTAAATCTTGAAAGACGACTAAGAACATTTGCCTGATAATCAGGTGACATTGCAGTTTGAAGATATAAAGCCTTAAATGTAGCAGTACGTACAGCCTTTGCAATAACCTCTCCTAGTTTTGAATGCTTTCCTGCATTTTCAAGATGATTATCAGATGATTTATTTGAAATAACACATATACCATCAGTACCAGTACCTGTTGCAATATTTTCAGAATACTGACTTTCAAGCTTTAAATCCATAAGAGTAGATGATTTTGCCTCAGTTGCCGTTATAATAGCATTAATTAATGTACCAGCCTCTAGGTTTGCATCAATAAAAAGTATAATATTAATAGTTCCCACATTCTCATAGCTATGATCATATTCATAAAATGATGCACTATCACCTGCCTTAATACCATTTTTATCAGCACCAGCTGTAACTACTGCTACAACCTTAACATCACGATATATGACAGTTTCAATTGCATAATTATCCATACATGCAGATGTTATAAGACCAGCAGAACGACTACTATCAAGACCCAGATCTTCCATTACCAACTTTTGATAATCACAAAAATCCATAGTGTCAATTATCTTGTAATCTTCACATTCAACAGTCTGATTTAGAATATGTTTCATATTCTCATGATATCCACCATTATGCCATGAGGAGATCATAACATTATTTTGACATTTAAGATCAAAAACTATAGATTTATGATGAATATTTACATCAATATTATTATCTGAGTAAATATTTCTAAAATAGTAATTATTTTTTAACATGATAAAAAAATTCATCCCTAATTAAATTATTAATATAATTAGTATGTTTTAAAAAAAGTAGTATAATAAAGTTTTTATATAAAAGAGAATAGTCCTTAGCGGAGTCGAACCGCTGTCACAAGATCCAGAGTCTCGTAGGATTGCCACTACCCTAAAGGACTATTTATTACTGGAATATGAAACCATAATAATTTCATATCTATATAATAAATATGTTATGTTTAAATATTTAAATTTTATTAATATAATGAAATAAAAGATAAAACTTAATAATATTAAATAATTTTCATAAAAACTAATCTACTTTTTAGAATAAATTATGATTTTTGTAATTTTTTTAGGATTTTTCTATCATTTGTATAATATTTTTTATTAAACTATATATATTAATAAAAATCAATATTTAATCAATTAATTTAAAATAAATTTATATAATAGGTATTAAAAGATGAAAAGAGACTTAATAGTTGGAAGAATGCAACCAGTACATAAAGGACATCTAAATGTAATTCAAGAAACACTAGATGAAGTTGATGAACTAATTATTGGTATTGGAAGTGCTGAAAAAAGCCACACATTATCAAATCCTTTTACTGGTGGAGAAAGAGTATTGATGCTAACAAAAGCTTTAAGAGAATATGATATAGATCCATCAAAATACTACATCATACCACTTGAAGACATAGCATGTAACTCTCTATGGGTTGGTCATGTGAAAATGTTAACACCACCATTTCGTAAAGTAATATCAGGAAATGCTCTTGTAAAACAATTATTTGCAGAAGAAAACATACCACACAAACAACCACACCTATTTAATAGAGAAGAATACTCAGGAACAGAGGTAAGACGAAGAATACTTAACAATGAAGATTGGCAATCACTTCTACCAAAATCTGTTGTTAAAGTAATTGAAGAAATTAAAGGTATAGAACGTATACGTAACATTGCCCAAAAAGAAGTTAGTGAAATAGCTTATGAAAAAAAGACTAATCAAAACTAGGCATTTTTACATGGCAAAAAAACTTTAGAATTGGGAAAGTTAAAATAAGAAGATGGTTACATTATGGGATTTATAAGAGATAGTATTCATGGTGATCTACACCTAACTGACTTTGAACTTGAAATTCTAGATACTGTTGAAATGCAGAGACTACGACGTATCAAACAGTTAGGATTTACTAATCTAATATATCCTGGAGCTAATCATACAAGATTTGAACATTCAATAGGAACTCTACACTTAGCTGATAAACTTGCAAGAAGACTCAACCTTGATAGTGAAATTATTGAATTGTTAAGAATATGTGGACTACTTCATGATATAGGACACACACCCTTTTCTCATGTAACAGAAAGAGTACTTAAAAATGACCATGAAACTAATACAAAGGAAATAATAAAAAACTCAACAATAACAGATATACTAAATAAGAAAATTGACCCAGAACTTGTCGTAAATATTGTAGATGGAAAAACTAAGTACGGAAAAATAATAACAGGAGATCTTGATGTAGATCGTATGGATTATCTTAAACGTGATTCATACTATACAGGTGTTGCATATGGAATAATTGATACAGAACGATTGCTCTACAGCCTAAAATATCATGAAAATGAGCTTGTACTTTCATCAAAAGGTGTTCAGGCTGCAGAGTCAACTCTTCTTGCACGTTATTTCATGTATCCTACAGTATATCAACATCATACAACACGTATTGTTAATGGAATGTTTAGAGTAGCACTTAAATGTCTACTTGATGATAAGGCAGTAACAGAAGATGAACTTAAATATCTTGATGATGGAGATCTTATAAATATTGCACGAAATCATGATGGTATTGTTAAAAAGACTATGGAAAATATTGATACACGACACCTCTACAAGAAGACTGATTCAATAACACTTAGTCTGTATGAGGATCCTGAGAAAATTGTTAATATGAAAAAGAAATACTTAACACAAGCAGAAGAAGAAATAGCACAAGACCTTAATATAGATCCACAAGAGGTAATTATTGACATACCAGAGGAATTATCATATAAGAAAATGTCAATACAAGTTGAAACACCAGACGGTCTTAAGGCACTTAGTGAGGTTTCAACAATAATACAATCACTAAAAAAGGCTCAGTATAACTATGCTGATGTTGCACTATTTATGTCAGAGGAAAATAAACAAAAAGCTATTAATAAGAACATAAAAATAGATAATTATCTTAACTTACCAGTGTGATAGGTATGAAGTATGAAAGAAAAGTAAAAAAAGAACTTAGCAAATCTGAATATTCAAAGTTTATAAAAGAAGTAATAAATTATAATCAGGATCATAGAGAACTTGCACAGTATATTCTTATTGATGATACTAAAGTTTTCAAAAATGAATATGTTGAAGCTATAGAATCTGTAAATAAGTTCATACTAGAAAATGGTCGTGAACCTGAAAAAGTAACAATCTATGAAAAACATAATCATTCATAGATTAAAATTTAGAAGTTGAAAAAAAATTAGTTGTGAATATTTTAACCACCAGAAATAACCTTTTTTTATTTTCTCTTTTTTTTATTATTTTTACATTGAAAAAATTAATTTTATAGAAAAAATAGTATCATTTCTTTATTTTTAGGCGGAGATCAAATATCTATTTTAAAAAAAATAATAAAAAATAAAAGGATAATTTTAACCCCAGATATCTAAATTTGATATCAACTTATAAAAAAAAAGATGGGGAAAATAAATTTGGGGGAGAATTTAATTTATTTATTTTTATAGTTAATCTTTGAATTTAACTTCTTGGATTGTAGTTTGGACTTTCATTTGTAATTGTTACATCGTGTGGATGACTTTCAGACATACCATTAGGTGTAATATGTACAAGTTCTGCTTTTTCATGCATTTCCTGAATTGATGCTGCACCAACATATCCCATTGATGATTTAAGACCACCCATAAGTTGATATACAATTTGACTTGCAGCTCCTTTATATGGTACAACTCCTTCAATACCTTCAGGTACAAGTTTTGTTGAATTCATGTTACTACTACTGTTTGTTGAGTTCTGGAAGTAACGATCTTTACCAGCACCAACACCACCAGTCATAGCACCAAGAGATCCCATTCCACGGTATTGTTTATATTTACGTCCATTTCTTATTGTCATTTCACCAGGTGATTCTTTAGTACCTGCAAGAAGACTTCCTACCATAACAGCATTTGCTCCTACAGATAATGCTTTTGCAATATCACCAGAATAACGTAGACCACCATCAGCAATTACAGGTACACCATAGTCTTCTGCTACATCTGCAACACTTGAAACTGCACTAAGCTGTGGAACTCCTACACCTGCTACAATTCTTGTTGTACATATTGAACCAGGACCAATACCTACTTTTATACCGTTAATTTCTGCTTTAAGAATATCTTCTGCTGCTTTTGCTGTTGCAATGTTACCAAGAAGTACATCTGATTCTACATTTTTATTCATTTCACGAACTGATTCTATAATATCTGTTTTATGTCCATGTGCACTGTCAATTGCAATAATATCTGCACCAGCATCACTAAGTGCCATTGCACGATCCATATCAAACGGTCCACATGCAGCTGCAACCATGTATGCTCCTTTTTTATCTCTTGCTGCATTTGGATATTTTTTATGTTCAAGAATATCTTTCATTGTTACAATACCAACAAGTTCACTATTATCTGAAACAACAGGAAGTCTTTCAACTTTATTTTCATATGCAACATCAAGTGCATCTGCTGTATCTGTACCTTCTGCAATTGTTACAACGTTTTGTGTCATAAATTCTGATACTTTACGATTTAGGTGACGTCCATGTAATGGTTTTACATCACGACGACTTATAATACCAACAACAACATCGTTATCATCAACTACTGGAAGTCCGCTGATTTCTTCAAAGTCCATGATGTCTTTTGCTTCACTTACTGTTTCATCAGGTGATATTGTTATAACTTCACGTACTGTTAATTCATTTGAAAGTTTTACTTTTTTAACTTCTTTTACTTCATCTTCAATTGTAAGATTTCTGTGGATAACACCAAGTCCACCTTCACGTGCAAGTGCTATTGCCATTGGTGCTTCTGTTACTGTATCCATTGCTGAACTTACAACAGGTATGTTTAATTCATAGTTTGTTGAAACCTGTGTTTTAAGTGTAACATCTTTAGGTTCAATTGATGATAATCCTGGTTTTATAAGGAAGTCATCATAGGTGTATGTATCTTCAGCTTTTGTTAATTTATCCATATATTTGCTCAAATTATAATCCCCCATTTTTTTAATAATTTTTACATCTTTCTGAAAATAAGTTTTTATTTTTAAAATAAAAAAAAATTTAATAAAAAAAAAATATATTAGTATTATTTTTATTTAATATAATAATTAAATGTTAGCTTTTAATTGTTCAACTAATTTATGATCAATTGTTCCATTATTACGATCATTACCTGTACATACACAGCCACGAACACCCATAATGTCACAATTAATAGATTCTAGCATTTCAATATCATTAGCATTTACAGATCCTGCAAGTGCTACTTTAAGACCATAACTATGTGAAATATCAGTAAATTCTTTTAATTGCTCAGAATTCAGGTGATCTGTAAGTCTATGACCATCTTTTATGTATGTATCAAGCATTGCAAGATCACAGCCACTATCATGTGCTACTTCTGGAATATCCATATATTCAACAGATCCAACTTTATATGCATCAGCATATCCACATGCAACAACAGTAATGGATTCATCATATTCTTTAACTGTTCTTACAACAGCTTCCATTACTTCCATTGCTTCATCATAGTTTTCAGGCCCATAAAGTCCTACTTTTACATAGTTTGAACCTGAAACTGCACATCCTAGTGCTGCAAGTGATACTGTACCAGGTTTATATGGTACATCACCTATTGTTGTACTTACAATCATATCTTCATCTGCAAAATCACTAATTTCACGGATAACCCATGGGAAGTTTGCACCAAGTGATCCTTCCTTAGGATTTTTCACATCAAGTATGTCTGCTCCACCTTTTACTGCTTGTTTTGCTTCATCTATATTTATTGCACTTACTAGTAATTCCATCCTAAAAACCACACCATTAATAATTTTTAGAATACTTTTAATTCTTTTAGAAGTTTATCTCTTTCTTTTTTAAGTTGATCAATTTTATCCTTGTTTTCATCTTTATTTTCTTTTTCTAACATTTTTATTGTGTTTGTTACTGCTTCAAGATTAAGTTCTAATGTATTGTATACCATAATATTTTTCCTCCATCAAATTTTTTTTATTTTATATATTTCTAGAATTGTTTTATGTTACATGTAACAGGTAAGTTTCTAAGCCATCCAATGTCACTTTGATATAACATACGTATATCTTCAATTCCATATCTCATCATTGCAAGTCTTTCAATTCCAAGACCAAATGCTGCAACCTGGGTTTCTACACCTAGTGGTTCAAGTACTTCTGGTCTGAACATTCCAGATCCACCAAGTTCCATCCAGCTTTTCTTTTCTGGAACATATATTTCAGATTCAACTGATAAGTAGGTGTATGGGAAGTATGCAGGTCTGAATCTTACTTTAAATCCTAGTTTTTTATAGAATTGTTTAAGAATTCCTAGAAGATTTTTAAAGCTCATATCTTCTCCTGCAACAATACCTTCTACCTGGTGGAATTCAGGGAGATGTTTGTAGTTGATTGTTTCTCGTCTAAATACACGTCCTACTGAGAACATTTTAAGTGGTGGTTCATTTTCACTTAGATGTCTTACAGATAATCCTGTTGTATGTGTTCTTAGAACGATCTGTTTTGCAACTTCTTCATTCCACTGGTATTTCCATCCTTCTGATCCTGTATTTCCACCATGTTCATGTTCTGCTTTTGTCATTTCAACAAGTTCACGACTTGGAAGTTCAGCTTTTGGTGGATTTTTTACATAGAATGTATCTTGCATTTCACGTGCTGCATGATCTTGTGGCTGGAATAACATATCAAAGTTCCAGAATGCAGATTCTAGAATTGTTCCTTTTGCTTCATCAAATCCCATATCTATGAAGATGTCACGAATTTCCTCAATTGTCTGCTGAAGTGGATGAATTTTTCCAGGATAGTTTTTTGGTGCTGATGCATTAATATCATATCCACGGTAGTGGAGATTTTTCCATGAACCTGTTTTTAGTTGTTCATGTGTAAGTTGTGTTGCTTCATCTTGTATTTCAAATCCATGATCAAGAATTTGCTCACCAAGATCTTTTAATTTGAAGTCAAAGTCTTGTCTTGATTTAATATTGAAAAGTTCTTTTCTTTTTGAGAACTGTTTTTGTATTTTCTTAAATTCTTCTGGTATTTCATTATCTGCAATATCTTTATGATCTGCTAGGAATTTTAGGAATTTGTTTTCTTCTACATTATCTGTATCTACTTCTTCAGCTTTTGGTTGTATTGCAAGTTTTCCCTGATTCATACGTGCCCATTGGTTACGCATAAGTGTTCCTATTGCAAAGTTCATCTGTTGACGTGTTACTTTTGCTTTTTCTATGATATCATCTATTGCAACTTCACTTTTTCCTTCTTTTTTAAATTGTTGTAATGCTTTTAGAATTCTGTACTCTGGAAGTCCATTTTTTGCATAGTCTTCTCCTTCTTTTGAAAGATTTATGATATCTGTAGAATTTTTATGCATAGATATTATATTTTTACTTGAAAGCATACCTGCTGCACTTGTAACAGCTTTAAGTGGCATTTTTGTTTTCTGTGCTATTTCTTCTGGTGTAAGATTTGAATCTTCTTTTAATTGTTTTAATAATTTTTTTTCATAAAGATGTAATTTATTTATTGTTTTATCTATCATTTTATTGTTAATCTCCCATTAAATTAGTTTTAGTTCTATATTCCTGTTATTGAATACTTATCAACTAGTCCTACAAATAATGATGCTGCTGTAAAATCAGCAGTTGTTCCAGGATTATATTTATGATCTATAAGGTAGGAGTCAAAGTTTTTCAGTGATGTAAGTCTATCTTTTGTTGCGATTGTTGTATTTTTTAATATTTCATTTGCTTTTGATGAGACTTTTTTTGCAACTTTTTGTCCATATTTTCTTTCAATTAATGTATCTGGAGTACTTGCTAGTATGTTCAGATATACTTCGATTGTAACATCGTTTATTTCATATTCAGATTCATACTTTGCATAGGTAGGATATCCATACTTTGATATTACAGGTAGTTCATTGATTAGTTCATATGATATTTTATCATAGTCCTCTGACATCTTAAGTAAGTCATAGATGTTAATGTGATTGTTTCGTATATCATCAAGTGTTGATGCTTGATTTACATCATAGTCTTGTGTTTTACCTTCAAGTCCACCTGCATCTGCCATAGATATTGCCTTTACTAATGCAACTGCATCGTCTACTTCAGTATTTTTAATAATAGTATCTAATGTTTTTTGTAATTTATTAATTGGATTTTCATCAACTAATGCACCAAATGTTGCAGCTATTGGTATTAGAAGCATACTTATGCCAAGATTTGTATTTGTATGTGTTAGAGTATTTGTTCCCCTGACACAGTCAAATATACATTCTCCTATTCCAATATCATTTAACATATATGGATATGATTTATGTCCATTATATGCTGCAATATACAATGGATCTCGTATAGATGCACTACTTATTAGAAAATCTTCATATTTCATATCACTAAAGTCCTGTGTTCTGTGTACATTTCCAGGCTTAGGATATCCACTAACTTCAAGTAATGTTGCTATTTCACCAAGCTTTGCTATATCTTGAGTAGTTAAATTCATATCTCATACTGTCTCCTAAGAAAATTTTTTTATTTATCTATTATTAATTAAATTTATGTAAAAACAACATTATTAATATTACTTTAATATAAAGAAATGTTCTAAAATTATAGGGTTGTTATTTAAAAAAATAAAAAAATAAAAAGGGGGATGGTTATGGAATAAAAAATATTTTTTTTTATAAGTCTTCTGCTAGCATTGGTACAAAGTAGCTTATTATCATATCTGCACCAGCACGTTTTATACTTAGAAGTGTTTCATAGAGTAAGTCTTTTGTAATGTATCCTTTTTCTATTCCTGCACAGATCATTGAATATTCACCACTTACCTGGTATGCTATTGTTGGCATTTTAAATGTCTGTTTTACTTCACGTAGTACGTCAAGATATGCAAGTGCTGGTTTTACAATTATTGCATCTGTACCTTCAAGTACGTCAAGTTCTACTTCACGTATTGCTTCATTGAAGTTTCCTGGATCCATCTGGTATGATTTTCTATCACCAAAGCTTGGTGCTGAATCTGCTGCATCTCTAAATGGTGCATAGTATGTTGATGCATATTTTGCTGCATATGAAAAGATTGGTGTATTTACATAATCATTTAAGTCAAGTGCTGTTCTTATTGCATCTACACGTCCATCCATCATATCACTTGGTGCTATTACATCTACACCTGCATCAGCATAGCTTACTGCTATTTTTGATAGATATTCTAGTGTTGGATCATTTTGTACATATCCATCATCATTGATTATTCCACAGTGTCCATGGTTTGTATATTCACACATACACACATCACCTAAAACAACAAGATTTGTCTGTTCTTTTAGTGCACGTATTGTTTGTTGAATTATTCCATTAGGATCATATGCACTTGATGCTACTTCATCTTTATGATCTGGTATTCCAAAGAGTATTACAGATGTTAGTCCTTTATCTTCTAGTTTTCCTGCATATTCTACTGCATCATCTACTGAGTATCTGTATTGTCCAGGCATTGTATCGATATGTTTTGGACTTCCATTTTTTGCTGATTCTTCTATATATAATGGGTAGATGTAGTCGCTCATGTCAGGTTTTGGTGTTTCACTAAACATTTCACGTATTCTTTTATCTGCTCTCATTCTTCTTAGTCTTGTTGTTGGAAACATTTTAAATCTTTTCTCCTGTAAAATTTAATTTCATTATTTATTTAATTGAAGTTATGTTTTTTAATATATTTTATATTTTTATTAATTTAGGCTATTATCTTGTGTTGATTTATGTGTTAGGAAATCATATATTACCTTTGCAGCATTTATTGATGTTACATCACCTATTGTATCTGATGATACCTCAACTACGTCAAGTCCCACCACATCTTTATTTGATACTACCTCTATTATATCTTCTACATCACGTGGTGTTAAGCCACATGGTGCTGGTGTTCCCACACTTGGTGCATAGGCAGGATCAAGTACGTCAATATCTACTGTTATATATACAGGTGAATCTATTTTATTTAATGTTTTTAGTATTTCATCTTTTCTATCAAAGATGTCATAACTTGTATAGTATGATATGTTATCTTGTGAATTTACATATTGAAGTTCATCATATTCAGCAGATCTTATACCAAGTTGTATTATCTCTCGTGGATTGTGTTCTGCAACTCGTCTTAGTACTGTTGCATGTGAAAATTTCTCATCAAGATAGGTGTCACGCATGTCAAGGTGTGCATCAAGATGAACAACAGTTAAGTCATGAAATAGTTCATGGTCATAGTCATAAATTGCACCAAGTGTTCCATTTGTTATTGTGTGTTCTCCACCTACTGCTATTGGCTTTAATCCCATTTCAAGAAGTGTTTTTGTTGTATCTTCTATCATCATATTTGTCTTTTCATAGTTTCCATTATTTAATGCTACATCTCCTATATCATAACATGGTGCTGTTACATGCTTATTAAAACGGAGGTTGTATGCTTCAAAGTTATATGATGCTTCACGCACAGCCTTAGGTCCATATCTTGCACCTGATTTATATGTGGTTGTACTGTCAAATCCTACTCCAAAAAATGCATATGCACCATCTATGTAGTCATCATCATCGAGTGGTTGTGAAAATGCAAAGTTCATCATATTATCTGCATAAAAAAACATAAAAATATCAACTCCCTAGTATTATTATTTTGAAATTTTTATTTTATAATTGAAAAAAAGTTTTAAAAAAAAATTAATTAATAAAAGTTGAGAATTTTATTAAAACTTATCCATCCTCAACTAAAATATTGTGCTTATTTTTTTTAGAAATCAAACAATGTTGTCTGTTTTGATTTAGGTTTATCATCAGATTTTTTAGGTTCTGTTTTTTCCTTTTTATCAGCTGTTTTTGTATTATCTGAGTTTTTAATTTCAGGTTTATGTGTTGTTGTTTTTTCAACTTTTACCACTGGCTTTTCATCAACAATATCATCTGTTAAATCAAGAAGATTTCCACCACTTACTGCTGGTTTATCTTCAACTTCTGCTTCAACTGATTGTTTTTCATTGATGTTAAAGTTATTTAAGCTAGCATCCCTTTGAAGTTTAGCTTCTTGTTGTTTTTTGTACTCATCAACTTCCATTTTTTGTTGTTTTTGAAGTTCTTTTTCACGTTTCTTTGCAATGGATGCAGGGATCTTACGTGGACGGAATAGTTTTACTTCATCATCTGTTAATTTAAAGTATTCTTTAAGATCATATGCCTGTTCATTATCCTTAAACATTTCCTTATAATATGGTATTTGACTTTTAAGTTGTGCTGGTGATGTGTGAAGTTTAACACTCATCTTCTGTGTTACAGCATCAATGAGCTTGTTTTGTTTTCGTGCCTTTGATGCTCTTGCATATACAGTTGAGTTAACAAAACGTCCAAATTTATGATATTTTTCATGTTTTGCATTTGCAACACCACGCCCCATAAATAGAAATGCATACTTCCAGTAGACATAGTTTTGTGTTCTAAATGCACGTCCAAGGTTAATATCTGCAAGTGATATCATATCATATGCCTTTGCAACTTCCTCTGGTTTTTCATATTCACGTGGAATATTTTCAGCAAGAAGTTCAATTAAAAACTGTGGCTGTGCATCAGTATTCATTGCCTCTTTTATGTGTTGTGGATTTTTACTTTTAAGAATAATTGTAAGTGTATCAAAGATTCCATTTTTTGTATCTTTCTTTTTAACTACATTTACATCATCCATTGTTATTGATTTTTCATCATCAACAATTGCCTCAAGTGATGTAATTGCAGATCTAAGATCTCCTGCACTTTCACGGCTAAGATGCATAAGAGCATCAGGGTCAAAGTTTATTCCCTCATTTTGACATATACGACGCAGTTGTGCATTAATTGATGGTGATCTTATCTTTGTAAATTTAATAACTGTTGAATTATTCTTTATTGATGCAATATTTTTACTATATGGATCATTTGCCATCAAGATAACTGGCTGTTTTGCTGTTTTTATTGTTTCATTAATTGCACGTCCACCACTCCTATCATGACGTCCTGATATACCATCAACTTCATCAATAATTATAAGCTTATATCCCTGGTGGAATAAACTACGTGTTTTTGATGATTCACCAACAGTTCTTTGTATAAGATCATATGATCTTTTATCACTAGCATTAACTTCTATAGTTTCTGAAAAATATTCCTTACCAACTAAGTGTGCAATTGTTGTCTTTCCAACACCAGGTGGTCCTACAAGTAGTAGTGGCTTTTGTGCTTCTCCTGCTAACCATCGACTTGCCCATGTTTCGATTTGGTCTTTAATTTTTCCATTTCCAACAACATCAGCAAGTGATTGAGGAGCATATTTTTCTACCCATTTCAATTTAATTGCTTCCCTTTTTATTTTTTAACTATTAAAAACTTACTAAGTAATGCTTCAATTTGAAGTCTTGCATTTGCTCCTTCACGGATACGATAGTCACATTCACTGATATATTCCATAAGTTGAATAAAGCTATCTTCACTTATTAAATCCTCAGATGACATAGCTACAACTTCCTGGTATATCTGTGTTATAAGGTCATCTCCACTTACACCATCAACAATCATTACATCACGAAGAAGATTACGTGCACTCATAAAGTCATGATCAAGTGCTTTTAGTATGATTTTTCTAACGCTTTTAGGCTTTGCCTTATTTACAACATCGTTCACTGCATCTGCTGTAACTTTTCCTTCTGTTGTTGTTGATGCTTGTAGTATGTTTATTGAACGTCTCATATCACCTTGTGTGAAGTATACAATATTTTCAAGTGCTGCTTCTTCAACATCAAGATTTTCACATTCTGCAATATATTGTAATCTTTTAATAACCTGTCCTGCCTTAATTGGTGTAAAACGGAATATTGCACATCTTGACTGGATTGGATCTATTATTTTTGATGAATAGTTACATGAAAGTATGAATGATGATGTTTTTGTATACATTTCCATTTCACGTCTTAGAGCTTGCTGTGCATCTTTTGTCATGTTATCTACCTCATCAAGGAAGATTATTCTAAATGGTGCACCTACAGCTTTAAGTTTACAGAAGCTTTTTATCTGGTTACGTACAGTGTCAATTCCTCTTGCATCTGATGCATTGAGTTCTAGGAAGTTTTGTTGCCAGTATTCTCCAAGTAGTGATTTTGCAAGTGCTATTGCACATGTTGTTTTTCCCACACCTGCTGATCCTGTAAACATTATATTAGGTAATGATTCTTCTTCAACATACCTATTTAATCTTTTAACAATCTGATCTTGTCCTATTACATCATCTAATGTTTTTGGTCTGTATTTTTCTACCCATGGTATATTCATTGTATTATTCACCCATAAATTTTATGAAATTTATATTAAAGTTATATTTTCTTTTATTTTAAAAAATTAGTTCTTTATTCTATTAAGTTAATTGTTTATTATATTTGTAAATTCTTAAATAAATTATTTTATGAAAAGCATTATTTTAGATAAAAAAATTTTGTATAAAAAAAAATATAATAGTTGGGGGAGGTTATGGTGTTTTATTTAAAGATCTAGTAGTTGTTTTTTCTTAGCTTCAAATTCTTCTTGTGTTATAATTCCATCTTCTTTTAATTCATAGTAGCGTCTTATTTCATCTACTGGATCTTTCTTTTCATCTACTACATCTATGTTTTCATCAACAACTGGTGTATTATTTACAGGCATTTCATCTACTTTTACATCATTAAATGGCATATTTTGTTGTGGATGTGCATCCATAGATGGTGCTGCATCCATTGGTGCCTGTTGAGTTGGTGCCTGTTGTGCCATTGTCTGTTGTTGTAGTGGATGATTTGGTTGTGGCATGCCCTGTTTTGGTTTTGGCATTTGACTATTATTTTTTGGTTGTTGTTTTGGTGCTTCTTTTTGTTTCATTTGAAGAATTGTTTCATAGAATCTTTTAAATTCTGGATCATTATCATCTAAACCTTTAAGAACAAGTGTTTGATTTCCAATTCCAATGTATATTTTTGGTTCATTTAGGAAGTTTCCTTCATCAAGTTTTAGTGATAGGATCTGTGAAAGATTAAGTCTTGGAATTGTCTTATTTTCATATGATGTGAAGATTATGTCACGTCCTTTAAGAACTACTGAACATTTTCCATATCCATCCAATTTTATTCTTCCTACTGCTTCCCCTTTATTTATGTAAGGTATTAATTCTGGATCTATTTCTTCTTTACTAAAAAATGACATTATTATCACGATCTATTTTTTTTAAAGTTGGAATGTATTTAAATACAAATCATTAATATTATCTTATAACTTTTTTCATATTTAATAATTTAATCTTATTAATATTATTTTAATTGTTTATTTAAGGTTTTTAATTACTGTAGGCTTTTTATTTTCAATTACTAGTTGCATAAAATCATATGCATAGTGTGTATTTTCAAATACAGCTTTTGCTTCATCTTCAAGTTCTTTTGATTCTGTGTATCTGTTTGACAGGTGTGTTAACACTAAAAGATTTACACCTGCATCTTTTGCAATATATGCTGCATCTTCAGCTACTGTATGTCCATTTTCCTTTGCTTTTGTGCGTATATCTTTTGTAAATGTTGCCTCATGAATTAGTACATCAGCATCACGAGCAAACTCCACCATTGCATCACATGGTATTGTATCACCACTAAATACTAGTTTTATACCTTTACGTGGTGGTCCTGTTACTTGTTGTGGTTTTATTATTTTTCCATCAACTTCAACATCTTCTCCACTTTGTAGTTTTCCAAATAGTGGTCCTGGCTTTATTCCTAGATCTATTGCTTTTTGTCTTAGGAATTTTGGCTGTCTTATCTGTTCTATTTTATATGCATAGTCTGGTACTGTATGTTTCATTAGCCTTGCTTCTATTTTAAAGTCATCTTGTCTGTATACTTCACAGTTTTGTTCTGTTATTTCATGTGTTATTATTTCATATCCTATTGTTGCATAGCCTAGATGTTTTATATTTTCAAGTAGTTGTCCTATTCCTTTAGGCCCATAGATGTTAAGTGGTCTGTCTCGTCCTCTGAATGCTAGTGATTGTATAAGTGCTGGAAGTCCTAGTATGTGATCTCCATGAAGGTGTGTTATGTAGATATCATCTAGTTTCATTGGACTTATTTCTGCTTCCATTAATTGTTTTTGTGTTGCTTCTCCACAATCTAGTAGTATCATACGATCTGATACTTTTACAACTATTGATGTATGATTTCTTTTTCGTGTTGGAATTGCTGATGCTGTACCTAAAAATGTAACTTCTATAATAAACAGCCCCTATTGTATTATTTTTTTTGTTAAGAGAGGATGAAGATTTTCTCATCCATTTTCTATTAGTATAATATAAGTTTATGTTTTTTAATTCATTTAATTATTTTATATTAATAATAAAAACTATAAATATAATACAATAATAGAGAAATAAACTTTTTTAAATTTAAATAAAATATTTATGGGGAAATGATTATTAATGACTATTTTTAGTGATGATCGTATTATTGAAAATATATATGATGATATAGGATTTGAAGATATTACAACAAACAGCTTAGTAGATGATGATAAATGGGCACAGGCAACAGTTATATGTAAAGAAGATGCAGTAATTGCTGGTATGGATGTTGCATGTTTTATTCTTGAATACTTTAATTTAAGTATTGTAAGTCAATACTTTGATGGAGATAAAGCAAAAAAGGGTGATGTAATACTTGAATATGAAGGAAGTGCAAAAGACATACTAATATCAGAACGTAGCATACTTAACTACCTAATGCATCTTAGTGGTATTGCAACAACTGTTAATAAAACAGTAAAAAGAGTTCACAAAGTTAATCCACATATTCGTGTTGCAGCAACACGTAAAACCACGCCTGGTCTTCAAAAGCTTGAAAAACATGCAGTTGAAATTGGTGGTGGAGATGCTCATCGTTTCCGTCTTGATGATTGTATACTAATTAAAGACAACCATATTCAAGTTGTGGGAAGTGTTATTGGTGCAATTGAAAAGGCAAAAGAAAATACAAGCTTTACAAAAAAAATTGAAATTGAAGTTGAATCAACTGATGATGCACTTAAAGCTGCAATGTTTGGAGCTGATATTGTAATGCTTGATAATATGACACCAGATGAGGTTCAAAAAACTACTAATGAACTTAAAAAAAGGTACCTTCGTGATAATATACTAATTGAAGTTAGTGGTGGAATTACACCAGATAATATCATGGATTATGTTGATTGTGATATTGATGTTATATCAAGTGGATTTCTAACAAACAGTACAAAGTCTGTTGATATGGGACTTGACATATTATAAATTTGATTCCATGTAAAATAAACATACATTATAAAATATGATAAATTCATTTAATTATTTAATAGATTTTATGTTTAAAAGTATTTTATTTTAAAGCAATCTTTAATAATTTAAGATATATTTATAAAATAAAAACAACATAAATATAACATGAGAATATTCAAATGAGTACTAAAATAAATAGTCATCAAATGTAATATTCATAAGGAGAATTATATTATGGAAGAATATAACAACAACATAGAAAATGAAGAAATCATAGAAGAAGAATTTAATGAAGAAGCATTCGATGAAATGGTGGATGATGAAGAAAATGAAAAACTACCATTTGCAAAAGCAGAAGTAGTTCGTCTTATGAAACAACACCTAGATGATGACAAAATGATAAGAGAACGTGTAAAAGTAGAAATGAACAAATTCCTAGGTGACGTTCTTGAAAATGTATGTAAACAATTAAATCAATACCCATATTCAACAGTAGAATATGAAATGCTTAAAGAATCAACATACCCATACAGAAACATTGAAAGAATCAATGAAGAAAAACTAAGAATCCTAAAACACCTAGATGCAATAAAAGCAGACTGTGACGCACTAAGTATGGATGTTAAAGCAACACTTAAAATCAACGACAGACCAGATCAAGACGAAGAAGAAGACGATTTATTCTAAGTCAAAAAAATAAAAATATATTACAATCCCCACCCCCAATTTTTACCTTTTTTTTAAAAAAAATATTAAATTTATAATAATATTTACATAACTAATCTAAATATTCATCTAAAAAATTAAATTCTAAAAAAAATAAGAAAAAAAAGAGAATTATAATATTCAACTAATTTTTTATGATAATAATCCTTTGTAAATATCATCAAAAATAATACCTTCAATTCTTTCTCTTGATTCCCTGTCCTTAATTAGTAATGAACTTAAATCTTTTGTAGAATCTGATGAATTTACTAAGTTATTAATCAAATATTGTTTAAAACTATTCTTATCTGACTCATTACTAAAAACTGAGGATCTAAATTCTTCTTTAGAATTATTTTTTACTGAATCTTTTAAAATACTAGAATTAATCATATCTTCTTTTATTTTATTTATTAATGAACAACCATCATCAATATCAAAATCCTTTCCTTTTTGATCATGAAGCATTTTAAGTATTTCAGATAAATGAATTTCTTTATCATCTACACTTACAATATTACTACTTTGATTAGTTCCATGTATTATCTCATTTTCACAGATAATACCTTTATGATATTCATCTTTTTTTTGTTGTTTAACTTCACTAATAGCAATAAGACCATCTAAGTTACATTTAAATTCATATTGACTTTTCAAATATGTACTTAAAGATGAAAATAAATTATATTTTATATGAAGAGATTTATCTTTAAAATCTGAAGATAAAGTTAAAAATTCATAAACTCTGATAAATTTATGTATTAACTTTCTAAGTTTATCTCTTTCATCTTCTGGAATATTTTCAATCTTTGAAATTTCAGATTGAATAAATTTAATTAATTCTTTTGTATTATTATTATCACTTAATGATTTATTGAAATTTCTAAGATCTTCCATGCTTATGTTATAATATTTATTAATCTTTAATTCTAATTCATAGATACTTCCTACTGATAAGATATCACCTAAAAGTGTTGTTTGAGTATAATATTGTGAAAATGCTTCTTTAATATCTTTATAATCGTTTTCAAAGTCAAGAATAAAAGTATTCTTATTTGATGAATATGTTCTATTAAGTCTTGAAAGTGTTTGAACAGCATTAACTCCTCTTAATTCTTTACAAATATACATTGCACAAAGTTTTGGTTGATCAAAACCTGTCTGATATTTATTTGCAACAATTAATATTCTATTTTCATCTTTATCAAATACACTTGGAAGTTTATCTGCAGAAAATCCATTTATACTCTCTTCACTAAATTCACCATCATATCCTTTAAGTTTTACCTTATCTGTAAAAGCCACAAGAGGAATATTAATATCAAGATGCTTTTCAGCAATATATTTTTTAATAGCTAAGTAATATTTAACAACAGCTTCTCTTGATGAGGTAACAATCATAGCTTTAGATTTACCACCTAGTTCACCATTTACATTACATAAAAAGTGTTTAATTATAATTTCTACTCTTTGTTTAATATTTTCATCATCGAGTGAAATAGCTTTTTTAATTTCACCCATTGCTTCACGTGGCTTATACTTGGGATCTTTTGATGTTATCTTCTCAATATTACAATATGTTTCATATGTTGTGTAATTTTTAAGTACATCAAGAATAAATTTTTCCTCTATTGCTTGTTTCATAGAATATATATGGAAAGGTTCTTTTTGTCCTTTATTATTTTTTCTTCCGAATAAATTTAATGTTGAATCTTTAGGTGTTGCTGTAAAAGCAAATGTTGAAATATTATCCTGTTTTCCATGAGCTTTCATATCCTTTTCAATAAACTGATTAGGTGTATCCATACTTTCTTTTGATGATAAAGTTTTATATACAGATCGCATTTCCTCACCTGAAGTTGAAGAATGAGCCTCATCAATAATAAGAGCAAATTTCTTATTTTGCATAGATTGTACTTTATCTATTATGTAATTAAATTTCTGAATTGTTGATATGATAATTTTATTATTTCCCTCCAAAGCTTCGGCAAGATCAATAGATGTACAACTATTATCCATAGACTTAATAAAACCTCCTTGATGTTCCAGACTATTAATTGCATCTTGAAGTTGTCTATCAACAACTATACGATCAGTAATAATTAAAACACTATCAAAAATAATTTCATCAGACTCATTATGAAGAGAAGCTAACCTATATGCAAGCCAAGCAATAGACTTAGTTTTTCCACTACCTGCACTATGCTGAATTAAATAGTTCTTAGATGAACCATTAACCATGACATCTTCAAGAATTTTATGCACAACATCACGCTGATGATACCTTGGAAAGATTAATGATTTTTCTTTAACAATATTACCTGTATTTTCATCAACAACTCTTTTTTCATCTAAAAAAATAAACTTACTAATTAACTCAATAATTGAATCCTTAGTTAAAATATCCTCCCACATATAAGAAACTTTACAAACTTGATCATCATCACTAGGATTTCCAGCACCCTTATTTATACCACTTCCACTACCCCTATTAAATGGTAGAAAAACAGTGGAATCTCCATCAAGTTTAGTTGTCATATAAACATTTTCAAGATCCATTGCAAAATTAACAAGACAACCACAATTAAACTTAAAAAGTCTTCCATCAGGATCTCTACTCTCTTTATACTGATCAATAGCATCATAATAAGATTGACCTGAAAAATTACTTTTAAGCTCAAAACTCATAATAGCAAAACCATTAAGAAAAATAACAAGATCAACTCTTTCCTTATCAGATGCATGAACCTCTTCAATAACAGATAAAATATTATTACCATAATTTACTACAAGATCATCATTAAAAGAGTTAGCAGGCTTATTATACATCAAATTAACCTTAATATTTGAAATAGTAACACCATGTTTAAGAGCATAAAGCAAACCAGTATCATTTTTGATAACTCTATTAATCTCACTAACTATCTCATTAAGATCTCCATGATATACTTCTTTAAGTTCACTTAATGTATCAGGCTGAGTTTTAGATAAAAAATCAAAAAATAAGTCACAATCCATAGCACAAGATTTATCAAAATCATGACTTTTTCTTATAATAAAATTATTTTCATCCTTAAGATAATTAATAAAAAACCTCTGAAAATCACATTCTTTAAGAACATTAATCATCTACCATAACCTCTTTTTTACCTGTCACATACTCATAAATAAGAGACTTCTCATACTCCTTAAGAACCTCTAACTGCTCCTCTTTTAAAGCAATAACTTCATCAATACTAGAAACCTTCTCATCTAAATACTCAGCAATTTCTTCTTGTTCTTTTAATGATGGTAATGGAATATATTGATTTTTTATTGTTGTTGCTGTAATTAATGGTTGTGCAGTTCCTGAAGCTAATAAATCATATGGTAATAATTTAAGTACATAATATAAAAATCTAAGATTTATATGAGTATTATTTTTAATTATTAATGCATTATCTGATACCCAAACATCTTTAACTATGAAAAAAGTTCCAGTAGTTTTTACTTTTGCTCCAACCCTTCCCATTATTAAAACTTCCTCATATACATTTTTTTTATTTATATTTCCAATTTTTCCATTTGCACCCATGATATCATATTTACCATTATCTACATAATCATTCTTTGAAACATATTCACCACTATTAATACTACAAACACTTTTTATTTTGGAAGTTCTCCAGTTTTCAGGTATCTTATCTATCCATTCAACACCACTATCTTTCAAAGAAACATTATCATCAAGTCCCCTTGTAACTACTTCAGAAATTAATGATAACTTATACTCTTTAAGAATTTGAACTTGTTCTTTAATTTCATGAGAAATTTCATTTATATCTGAACATTTTTTATTTAAATAATTTGTAATTTCTTTTTGTTCTGATATTGGAGGAAGTAAAAAAGGCATACTTTTTAGAAAATTTCCATCCACATGTGGAATTCCCATCCCATTAGTATTCTTTTTAAGTTCAATTTCCATAAATTTTAAATAAAATTTTCCATAATCATTTATTAATTTCTGATGATTCTTAGATAATATTGCTGTTGTAGAAGGTGCATATCCTTTAGGATGATCTAAAATAATTTCACCTGCTTTAGATCCATCCCATAATAATAGAATATCATCTTCTTCTACTAAATCACCATCTTCAGCATATTTTAACACTACATCTTTTCCCCTAATATAATCCATAGATAAATATGGAGTTAAAGAGTTATCATCATAAAATTTAGAAGGTAATTTAGCTTTTTTAATATTATAAACAAATTTAAGTCTTAATTTTCCCAATGATCTGGAATTACTCCAAGCCATTCAACTCCACTATCTTTAAAATTAGACATTTTTAATCTCCTAATTTATTAACCTTTTCATTCATCATCTTTTCTAATTTAAGAAATTTATCTAATAGAATATTACTTGAAGTTGGTTTCTGATATTTGTAAAAACACTTATTGAATGATATTTCAGCTCCTTCTTTTTTGGAATCCTTTTTAGCTGAAATTCGCGTATTTTCATTTACAAATGGTAATACTTCCTTTTCAAAATATTCATTAATATTTACAGTAGATGGTATAATTTCTGTAATTTTTGAATCTGGTTCAGTATCATATCTCACTCCTCCTCTTTTATTCCTCTCAGGAGGTAAAGTTTCATCTCTAACTGAAAGACCTTTCATAATTTGATTTACCTTATTTGTGAGTTCTTTTTTACTATTAAAAATATCTTTAAGAATATCTAATAGTATTGGTTCAAATTCTTCTGAAGTTGTATAAATTTCATCTGAAATATTATTTGTTAATGAATCCATAATTGCATAATATGTAGATTCATTTTTTCTAAATTTTTCAAGTTTTGTTTTATCTTCTTTTTTAATTTTTTCTCCATTCAATTCTTTATTTAATAATTCTTCATATTTATTTTTATTAAAAAAACTTGATAAATTAGATTCACTCATTTTATTTATTCTTTCTTCAGTTATTGCATAATTTCTTTGAAGTGGTTGTTCTATTGTATATTGACATAATATAAATTCTTGATTATCATATATTTTTGAGTATTCATTTTCTTCAAAATCATGATATAACTTTGTAATTTTTTCTATATGTTCTGGTCTTATTTCATATTGTTTATTTCCTAATGAATTTCCTAATTTCTTTTTAAATGAAGATGCATCTATTAACTGAATTTTACCTCTTCTTTTTTCTGATTTATTTTTAGATATGATCCAAATATATGTGGAAATTCCTGTGTTGTAAAACATATTATCTGATAATTGAATTATTGATTCTACATAATCATTTTCAAGTATCCATTTTCTTATTTTAGAATTACCTGAGGTTATTGTTCCACTAAATAAAGGTGAACCATTTGATATTATTGCTGCTCTTCCATTATCTGCTAGTTTATTTATTGATGATTGTAAGAAAAGTAACTGCATATCTCCCCCATTAGGTACTCCTGCAGGAAAACGTCCATTTTCTTTTTTGGCTTCTTGATTTACTGCATTTTCCACTCCTTCTGCTGCTTTTTTACCTTTCCATGCTAATCCAAATGGTGGATTTTCAAATAAAAATCGCATTTTCTCATCTTCAAAACAATCAGAAATCATAGTATCTTGAAGTTTAATATTACTTGTGTCTTGTCCTCTAATTAGCATTTCAGCAAGACATAATGCATATGATTCTGGATTTACTTCCTGTGAGTAAAGTTTTACATTTGCATCAGGATTTTCATGTAAAATATAATCCATTGCTGTAGTTAGCATTCCTCCTGTTCCTGCTGCTTGATCAAGAATTTTCACTATTTTTTGTTTTTCATTTAAAACATCTTCACAACCTTCAGATAGTACCAATGAAACCATTAAACGAATAATATCTCTTCCTGTATAATGATCTCCTGCTTCTGCATTTTCTGAAAATCTTCTTATAAGATCTTCAAAAATATAACCCATTTTTATATTATCCACATTTTTTGGATTTAAATCAACTTCACTAAATTTTTGTATAACTTCATTTAATCTATTAGATGCGTAAAGTTTTTCTATTTCTCTTTCAAAATCTAAGTTTTTAATAATATCAACTACATTTGGTGAAAAAGCATTAATATATTTTTTAAAGTTTTCAACAATATTTTCTTGATCATCTAATAATTTTTTTAGGGTAAAATCACTTTTATTGTAAAATTGATGTTTTGAAAAAGTATATAACACTTCATCTGGATAATTATCCTTATTTTTAAGTACTTCTTCTTTTGTATCTTCAAGTGCACATTCAAATCTTCTAATAACTACCATTGGTAGTATAACATCTTTATATTTATCACTTGTATATGGTCCTCGTAGTTTATTTGCTATATTCCATATCATATCAGATTCTTTTTTAATATCTACTGAATTATTTTCATCCCATACTGTAAATGTTGTATTTTCTTCAGACATTACATTCCCTCATTATCTTTTTTTAAATTATTAAATTAAGTACGAAAAATGAATATAAATTATTATTTTTAATTAAAACACTTGCAAATAGTTTTATAATATTATTAATTCCATATTTTTTTAATTATACTGAATAAAAGTTCTTTCATTTTTCTAATATTTCTTTTAATATATTATTTAGTATTAAAAAATAATAAAATTTACAGTATTATGCTATGAAAAAAAAGTTTTTATAAAAAAAAGAGATAAATTGGTGGTTATAGTTATTGAAATATCCTTAGATATATTCAACTAGTTCACTTAATTCTTTACGTGGTGCATCACGTGGCTGTGCATCTGGATATCCTAGTGGTGTAAGAAGTACAGGATGTTCTTCATCAGAAAGATCTAGTAGTTCTGCCATTGCTTTTTCATGGAATGCTGCAATGTAGCATGTTCCAAGTCCTAGTTCTGTTGCTTGTAGTATCATATGATCCATTACTATTGTTGCATCTATTTCATTAAGATTTTTTATATCCCATGGTCTTGTCCATGCATCGTTTGCTTTACTTACAACTGCAAGTACATATGGTGCTTGGACTATCCATTCTTTATTGTATGATTTTAGTATTGCTTCACGATTTTTCTTTGTATCAATTACATATACTTTGAATGCTTGACTATTTACACCTGTTGGTGCAAGTTGTGCTGCTTTTAGGATTTTTTCGAGTTTTTCATCTTCTACAGGGCGATCCTGGTATCCTCGTACACTATATCTTTTTTCTATTACTTCTTCAACTGACATGTTAATTTTCCTCCATTATATTATTATTTATTCATCTTCTAGGTCGTCTTCATCTATTATTGTAAATCCTGTTTCTAATGATTCTGCTTCTTGTTGTGTTAGTATTTCCATTTTTGCATCATCATCATCTATCATACTGTTTCCAAATGGATCTTCAAGTATCAGGTCCACTGTTTTATCTCCACTTTTTACAGCGAAGATGTTTCTTAGTATTGCCAGTGCATTGTCTTGTATTTCATCGTTTCCATCATTTAGTAGTAGTGCCTGGTTTACTGCATCTTCAAATCTATTTAGTATTCCTTCTACATTTGATACATATCCCTGTGATTTTGATCCTGGTTCTACTTTTAGTCCAAGTTCTGGTATTGTTAGTGTTGCTGTTTGTGATTTTGCAACTCTTGAATTTAGTTTCTGAGTATCTATCTTTAATGTGTATCTTGAAGGATCATGATGGTCGAGACATATATTGTCTGCTGATTGGTATCCACATTTTTCACATCTTACAGCAGTTTCTAGTATGTTTCCAAAGTATGGTATGTTGTCTGTTTTGTTTGTTACAACTAGTGTGTTTTCAGAGTTACATACAGGACAGTCTGATCTCATTTCATTATCTTGTTTTTCATCTATTTTTTGCATCTTGACACCATATATTTTATTTATTTTTTAGTTTTCATCTTCTTGTATATTATTTATCTCGCTTTTATTATATAGTAGGTTTTTTTCTTTAAGTTCACGTATTATCTTATTTAGTCGTCTTTTATCTGGTGCATATATCTTGTGTGAGTAGATGTTATCTGATAATTCAAATAGTGCTTCTAGTGATTTTCTTTCATTTGTTTTTCTATCTTCATCATCTATGTTTCGTGTTAGTTGATTTTCATCATCTATACATCTGATAAATGGCTGACTAAATCCTGGAAGATAGTAGCCTACATTTACTATTCGTCCACAATTGTTTGTAATTATATCTTGTGCTTCTCCTATTTTATCAATAGGGTTTTTAAGATAGATTATTTCTGATACTTCATTTATATATTGCATCATCTTTTTAATAGTTTCATCTTTATCTGTATTGTTATATATTACAGGTACCTTGAAAAGTTCTGCCTTTTCAATTAAATCATTATTAATAATACGATTTTCCTTGAAATAGTCAAGTTGTGTTCCACCACGTTTTATTGCCATTGCACGTTGAATAAAACGTTCCTTGTGTGTTTGTTCATCTGTTGTAAGAATAAAAAAGTATACATGTGCAAAGTTTTCAAACTGTTTAACATCAATAAGACCAGGAACAAGATGTACACCTTCTATGATAATTGAATCCTTATCACGTATTGATCTTGCAATAACTTTTTCAATTGCTGGAATTACAAACGATGAATGTTCCTCAAATCCTGCTACTATTAGTTTTTCTTCATCTGGAAAATTAAATTCATCACGAAGAGATGTATATGCATCATATGATGATTTATGTAGTGCTGGTGCATACTCAGATCCTATAACTCCACGTACTATTTCACGTATAAAATCTGTTTCAATTAAATATTTTATATCGAGTTTTTTTGATATTTCATATGCAATAGTTGACTTTCCCACACCTGATGCTGAACCAATTAAAATTACATAAGGCTTCATTTAAATCACACCTTCTTAAAACAATTACATTATAATAATACACATATTCATTAATTCTATTTTTATATTAAAAATATATAATTTTTCAACAATCTAATAATACTTTTAATTAAATATTATAGTTTTTAATACTTATCTATTTTAATAGGATAAATATTTTAATTAAAAAAAAGAAGATTTTTACTTTAAATTTTTAAATATAACAATAAAAAAAAAAGGAATAATATTTTAATTATAAAAAAAAAGGAGAAGTTGAAAAGAAAATTTACATTATTTCTACGTCAACTTTTCTTCCTTTAATTTTAGGTACTGTAATTGTAAGTACAGAATCTTCAAATTCTGCTGTTACTTCATTAATTGCTACTTCTTCTGGAAGTGGAATTACAGTTTTTGTTAATCCTGAACATCTTGTACTTTTAATTAATTTTACATCTTCTGGTATATCTTCTGGGAATGTTGCATCTACTTCTATTGATTCTGTTGAAATTTTAAGTGATACATCATCTTTTGCTACACGTGGAAGATCAATTTTTGCTACAAGATCTTCTTCTGTTACATATAAATCAAATGCTGGTTTGTTTGTTCTTAATTCTTCTACTGTTTTATTAAATTCTGACTGTTTTGATTTAATATTTTCAAAGAGATCTCCAAGTATACGATCAGCTGCTTTTTTAGCTTCATCTTTTACTTCATTACCATATACTTCATAGTCTACACTATCAGTTTTAGCTTCACTTTCATCTGCTTCAACTTTTTCATCTGCAACTTTTTCTTCAACATCTATCTTTTCTACTTCTTCAACTTCTATTACATTTTCATCTTTATTTTCTATATTTTTTTCATCTGCCATTTTATTTGACCACACTATAAATTTTTATAATACATAATTTTAGTAAAGTATTATTTAAATATTTGTTATTTTTACATATTAAATCCTTTTAAAATACATAAAAAAGTATATGAAACTATGAAAAAATATGAAAAAAATAGTTTAGTTAAAATTTTAGTTAATATATTAAAAAAAAAGTATAAAAAAAAATAAATAAGTGAAGATGTGTATATTTATTTTCTTGGATGTCTTAGTTGATACTTTTCATTGTATGCATCAATTTCATCCTGTTTTCCAATATCCTCAATTAGAGAACGTACATCCTCAATACAGCTTAAATCATTAATACTTGTCTTAAATATTGGATCATCAATTTTTGCTGAGTATTCCTCAATTATTGATTCATCCTCGAGAAGATCAGTCTTATTAAATAAACATATCATTGGTGTGTCAAATACATCTTTAATTTCACTATATAATAGGTACTGATTTTCCATTATATATCCTGATGTTTCAGATGGATCAAAAATGTAGATTATAACATTTCCAAGATGTTCAAGAGCAGCAATTGCATTTAATTCTATTTCATTCATATCATCAATTGATCTATCAAGAAGACCTGGTGTGTCAATTATCTGATACTTTTTATAGTTACGTTCATAGTTTCCTATTTGAAGTCCCTGTGTTGTAAATGGATAGTTTGCAACTTTTGGTGTTGCATCTGTAATATTATTTAGAAGTGTTGATTTTCCAACATTTGGAAATCCTGCAATTACAGCACGTATAGCATTAAAGTTAATGTTTGGCATATTTTTAAGTTCACGTTTTGCAAAGTCAAGGAAGTCAAGTTCATCTTCTATTCTTTTTACAACAGATACAATTCTTCCATATGCCTCTTTTCTTATTGGTATTGCACTGAGTGAATCAGATTTTCTAATTTGTGATGTATACTGTGCTTGGATCTGTTTAAGTACACCAAGTGCCCAGAAAACAGCACCAAGAGAATGTTTATACTGATCTATTCCCACCACAATATCTATGTAGTCCTGGTAGAATTCTGGTAATTCCTCAAGTATTGGTGTTTCTGTAATTATACGATTAAATGTTGCATTAATTGTATCACATGCAGTATCTACTCTTACTTCTTCTATTCTTTTTCCTTTAACACGTGGGTGTAGTTTTGAGCTTCTTACCTTTGATGCTGCTCTACTTGCACGGTTAAATCCTTTATCTATCAGCTCATCTGGTGTTGGTATTTGTGGTAATTTCATTTATTACAACTCACTAATTATCATTTTTTATTATTTTATCTATCTTTATTTATCTCAAATTATTATCTTATTGGGATCCACCAACTACAGCTTCAGATACTTTAATATGTGGTCCTCCATCACCTACAGGTGCTGTTTGTCCATCTTTTCCACAGAATCCTACACTTAAATTAAAGTCTGAACCTACACCTACTACATGATTTAGTATGTCAAGTGTACTTCCAGAGAGTGACACATCACGTAGATGATCTTTAAGTTCTCCATTTTCAATAGTGTATGCTTCATCAGCATTAAATTGGAATACTCCACGACCAGTATCTACTTGTCCTCCACTTGATCCTTTAAGATAAATACCATCATGCATATCTTCAATTAACTCATCAAATGATGAATCACCTGGTTTAATATATGTATTACTCATACGTACAATTGGCTGATCTTTTATTGGTGATCTTGCATTTCCACTTGATTCCATTCCAAGTTTCTGAGCAGTTTGACGTGAAGAAAGAAGTGATGTTAAAACACCATCTGTTACAAGTGTATTTTTTGATGTTTTTGTTCCTTCAACATCGTATTTATAGTATCCGAAACCATCTTTACGTGATGCATCATCAATAACTGTTATTAGTTCTGATCCAATTTTTTCTCCCATCTTATCTTTTAGTATTGAATCGTTTTGAAGTATTATATCTGCCTCTGATGCATGTCCTAATGCTTCATGTATAAATACTCCTGCAAGTTCAGAATCAAGTATTACTGGGAACTTTCCACTTGGTGGTGTTTTTGCATCAAGAAGACTTATAGCTTTTTTTGAAAGTTCTTCTCCAAATTCATTAAGATCTGCATTTTGAACTATTTCAAATCCTCCAACTCCACCAATGCTGTTGTGTGAAAATTGCATAATATTTCCTTCATTTGCAACACAATTCATTGAAAAGATTAATCTATTATTATTTGATAGTATATTCATAGATTCTGTACTTAAAAGAAGGTTTTGTGATTGTGCTTCTGAAAATGTAATACTTGTACTTTTTATTTCATCTGCAACTGCTGCATTATTTGCATCTTTCATTGCCTGGATTTTTTCATCAAAGTCTACATCTTCAATTTTAAGTTTTGCTTCTGATTTAACAACATCTTCTTGTGGATTTGCCTTTGTAAGTTCTACATCACTTCTTAGTTTTGATGCAAGTTGTACAGCTTTTTCTGCTACTTCTTCTACTTTTGATATTTCTGTTGTATATGCTGATCCCCATGCTCCATTTTTAAGTACTCGTATTGATACAGCAAAGTTTATTCCTGTATCTACATTGTCAATTTTACCATCTTTCATGATGATAGCATTGTTTGTTGAATCTCCTACTCTTATGTCTGCATAGTCTACTTTTGGGTCTATTTTATCTATTACTTTTTGGAAATAATCCACATCAATTGGATTTGTCATAATCATTTTGCCTCCCTTTATAGTTTCTATGTAATATTTCATTTTTTATGTTAAAATGGGATTTCTAATATTAAATCTGAGAAAAAATATAAAATTTAGTTATAAATTTTAACATAAAAAAGATTCTTCTTTTTATTAAAAAAATAGTTTAATTTAATTTTAATTTCTCTTTTCATAATAATACTAAATTTAGTTATATAATAGTTATGTTTTTATATTAATAAATAATTTTTACATATAAATAGAAAAATACCTGATAACTATTATGAAAAAAATAAGATTTAATAATTTTTTATCTCAAAAAAAGATTTAAAAAAAAGATGGAGAGTATTAAATTAATTGTAAATCTATTTATTTAAAAGTTTAAGAACTGCATCGTATGCATCAGCTGCTGTTAGTGGATATCCTTCATATTTGAAATCTACATCAGGATTTTCTGATAGTTTTTCAAATAATTCTGCAATCCATGGAAGTCTTAGATTTGCTTCTTCTATAGTTGCATGATCTGTAAATACTTCACGACAGTTTCCTTCTTTAATAATTCGTCCATCTGTTATTACTTTTACATCATCTGAATATAATGGAACTAGATCTACATCGTGTGTTGATATGATAATTGTCATACCTTCACGATTTAGGTCATATAGTAGTTGCATTATTTTTGATGCACCTTTAGGGTCAAGTCCACTTGTAGGTTCATCAAGAACCATAATTCTTGGCTGCATTGCAAGAATTCCAGCGATTGCTACACGTTTCTTTTGACCTCCACTTAGGTGGTGTGGTGCTTTTTTTGTGTAGTCTGCCATTCCTACTTTTTCTAGTGCATCAAGTGATCTTGCTTTTACTTCTTCTTCTGATAATCCCATATTCATAGGTCCAAATGATACATCCTCTATTACTGTTGGTGCAAATAGTTGATCATCAGGATTTTGGAAAACAATTCCTACCTTGGATCTTGCCTTAAGTAGGCTTTTTTTGTTGTATTTAAGTTCTTCTCCTTCTATTTCAACAGTACCACTTGTTGGCTCGATAATTCCATTGAAGTGTAGAAAGAGTGTACTTTTTCCTGCTCCATTTGTTCCCATGAGTGATATCATTTCACCTTCATGGATTTGTATGCTGATTCCTTTTAGTGCTTCTGTTCCATCAGGATAGTTGTATTTTAAATCTTTTGTTTCTAAAATTATATCGCTCATATAAAACCCGATTCCTGTTATGATTATACTTAATTTATATTCTTACCTTATATTAAATTAGCATCTTTTTTTATCTATACATGTATTAAGTATGGTATTACATTAATTGATCCTGTAATGTATACAAAATACATTAAAGCTACTAAAAATACTACAAGTACTATCCAGTGTAGTATTGGTACATCATGTATTGATTCTCCATTATCTACAAATGCTAAAACACCATCATATCCTCGTGCTGCAAGTGCTTTATACGATGTTTCACCCTGATCCCATGTTCGTATAAATACCATTCCAGCAAGTGATCCGAGACATGTCATCCAGCTTTTATATGATGTATATCCAAGTCTTGTTTTTTGTGAATTAAACATTGTACTTGTCACATCTAAAAACATGAATATGTATCTATACATTAGTATTGCTAGATCTGTAAATATTGTTGGAAAATGTAATTCATTAAATATTGCAAATATTCTATTTACAGGTGTTGTTGTTATTAAAAATGCTAGGGCTGAAAATCCACCCATCACCTTAAAGAATACTAAAACTCCACGATTAAGTCCATCTGCTGTTATTCCCCATCCAAAGAGTCCTAGTGACCATATCTGATCTCCTACTCCGAAGAAGAATGCCATGAAAACTACTGAAATTAATGCAAATGCAAATGGTATTGATAGAAATGTAATATAGAATTTCTTTGGAATACCTGCCTTAAATACTGTAAGTATTGAGCAAAATATCAGTAGAAATATTGGTGCAATTGGTGAGTTTGCAAATAGGTTTATAATTAATATACTCAAAGCAAAAATTGTCTTATAGTAGATATTACTATCTGTTAGGTTATTATTCATTGAATAATAATCCAGTGTATCTTTAAATATTGACATATATTAAATCACCATAATAATAATTTAAGAAAATATTTGAGAAAAATAAAAATAAAAAAAAATGAGAAAAGTAGGGAGAAGATTTATAGTTAACTAATTAACTTTATATCTATTGTTCTACTTTTCCGCCTCTGTTCCATTTACCGAATACATATCCGATGATTAGTCCACCGACAGCTGCTTGTAAACAGAAGATTAAACATTCAATTTCTCCACTAGGTGGTTCCCAGAGTGGTTCTGCCCATACTTCATAGTTAGGGTTTTGTACCGCTACTTGATCTCCACCTTGATCGTCTGATCCACCGAAGTATCCATCGTCTTCACCGTGACCGTTATATATTGTAAGAGGTGCAACGATTAATACTGCGACAATTATTAATCCGATTATTGTTTTTGTATCAACCATTTTAATTTGCTCCTGCTTGTTCTTTAGCCAATTCTTCTTGGCTTAATACGTGTAATTTTACAAGTATATCTGGTCTTGATTTAAATACGTAGTCGTAAATGATTGTTGTTAATATACCTTCTGCAATTGCAAGTGGTATTTGTGTTACAGCGAAGATTCCAAGGAATGTTACAATAGCTGTTGTGATTGATTCACCTGGGAATGCAAGTGAAAGTTGTACTGCTGTTGTTACATATGTTAATAAATCTGCTATAAATGCTGTAAAGAACATTGATATTGATGAAGATACATTCATTTTTCTTAGTGCTTTCCATACTAACCATCCACAGAATGGTCCTACAATACCCATTGATACAATGTTAGCACCTAAGGTTGTAAGTCCACCGTGTGCAAGAAGGATAGCTTGGAATAATAATACGATTACTGCTAGAACAGCTGTAACTGCAGGGCCAAAGTATACTGTACCTAGTCCGTTACCACATGGGTGTGAACAACTTCCTGTTACTGATGGCATTTTTAATGATGATAAAATAAACATGAATGCTCCTGATAATGCAAGAAGTGGTTTTGCATCGTCAGTTTCTGCAAATGCTTTTTTTATCTGCATTAATCCATAAATTACTACAGGAATAGCTACTATAAACCATACAGCACACCATTCTGGAGGCAAGTAACCTTCCATAATGTGCATATTAGTTTTCCTCCATATAAAATATATTAATTTATGTTTAATTTTTAATTGTAATTATCTCATTTAATTTTATCTTATTGATACTAAATGATAATTAATTATTGATTTATTAAATAAAATATTTATATATTTTGGTATTGTATTAAAAAAAGGTTGAATTAAACAATTTTAAAAAAAAATGATAATAATTAAAAAAGAAGTAATACAAATATATTTAAAATTAATCAATTTAAAAATAATTGTATTTTTTTATAAAAAATATGTTTTTATTTAATAAGAACTAATTAAAAAAAATTTGTCTACTTTTTAATTTTTTTTGAATAATTTAATATTAAATCTTTTATTATAAATACTCTTCTATAAAATTAAATACACATCTTTAAATCTGAAAAACCTACAACTAATAAAAATAAAATTTTTTTACAAATAAAAAATAGAAATAATACTATGAAAGTTAAAAATCAAATAATACTAGCATTAGATGTTGAAGAAAAAAACAAGGCATATGAAATACTAGATGCTGTAGAAGACTACCTTGATACAATAAAAATAGGATATCCACTAACACTAGCACTTGGACCTGAAATAATTCAGTCAATAAAAAAAGACTACAAAGTAAATATAATAGCAGACTTTAAAGTAGCAGATATCGATGCAACAAATGAAAAAATAGTAAAAACAACACTTAACTGGGGAGCAGACTCAATAATTGTACATGGATTTACAGGAGAAGATAGTGTTCTTGCATCAAAAAATATGGCAGAAAAACTAGGAAAAGAAATATTTCTATTAACTGAAATGTCACACCCTGGTGCTGATAAATTCCTAAAACCAGTATCACTTGACATTGCACAGATGGGAGTAGATCTTGGAATAAAAAACTATGTAGCTCCTGCAACAAAGCCAGATAGACTAAAAAAAATAAGAGAAGTTGTAGGTGATGATGCATTTATCATATCACCAGGTGTAGGATTCCAGGGAGGAAGTGCATCTGAAACTCTAAAATACTCAAATGCTGCAATTGTAGGACGTAGTATATATAACTCACAAAATCCAAGAGCATCAGTTGAGGAAATTATTAATTCTATTAAAATGTGATCCTATAAATTCATAGGATAAATCAAATAATAGAAAATCAACAAATGTAATTGCACTAAAATTAAAGTTACAAAACATACTACCAGGTAGATACATATTAACAATACCAATTAATGAAAACAATAGAACTGCTATTTTTAATGCATATCTATACTTAAAGAAGGTTGTAATAAAACCTCCTTTATTATTTTCAATTTGTTTATCTGAATAATCATTACCCTTCTCATCAACAAATGCAGCAATAGTACATACAACAAGACATACCAGGCTAAAATGTGGAAATCCTGCAATTGCAAGAATTACAATAAAAAGTATTGCAGAAATTATATGATTAATACTATCAACCTTACTTGCAAGGGCAGTTCCAATTAATATACTTAGAAATATACATGCTGCATCTGAATTTGTAACAGATACAAGAAGTGTAAATATAACACATAATATATCTGTTATAATTGCAAGTTTCTTATTGCCTGCTTCATCCATAAATTCATCAGAAAGTTTCATAAAACATCCTGATGCTGCATAACAAATCATGTCAAATAAAATAATAAATCATCCCTATTTTTTTTATTTTAATTATTTTTCTATTCTATCAAGAGCACCAGCTACAATTAATGGGAAAAGTACTGTTGCATCACCTATTACTGTTACAAGATTTGAACCTTTCTTTGCCTTTGCCCATGATTTTGCCTCCTCAAGAGGTGCACCACTAAGACTTCCAGATTCACTACGATCAAGTGTTATCTGAATTCCTGCATCTATTCCACCAGTAAGTATGTTTGATGCAAGTGTGTAATGTTTAGGAAGTCCTCCACCAAGCATACATGCTGTTACTTTTTTAGAATCATATACAAAGTCTGAAAGATAGCTCATATCATCAACAGCACTTATTGTAAAATCATGATCTTGACAGTAAATCCATAGTTGTAATCCTATCATACAATCAATAAGACCTGGTGCAAATATTGGCACGTTACGTTTTGCTGCTGTTTTTATGAATGATTCATCATCATCAATATTAAGTCCTATCTGGCGTATGAAGTTTTGTATTGATATTGTTGTATATTCTTCATTTATCTTTGCAAATACTTTCTGTATTTCCTCTTCAAATACTTCAAAATCATCAGCATGTGTGTAGATATCTGCTATTCTTCCAATTCCACTATCTTGTAATTCTTCATCTGGTCTTCCTGTTGATTTGTAGTGATTTCCTCCAAATGCTTCTACAAGGTCATGTGTTAGATTTGCTCCACTTGATATTATAAGATCAACATATCCTTTATCTATCAGATCTCGTACAACTTTACGAAGTCCTCCTGGTATCATTGGTCCTGCAAGACTTAAAAATATTTTTGTATCCTCATCTTCTATTGAATCGGCGAGTAGTTTTGTTGCATGTGATATACGTCCTGCTCCAAGTACTCCTGATTCATCAAGTTGTGTTATAAAATCATCTACTGTCATATTTTCTGTAATTTCTAAATGTTTAACTTGCATAATTTTTAAACCCCATTGATTATATCAAAATTTTTTTAGTAATTGTATTATATATTAAAATAAAAGAAAAAAAAATAATTTTTTTTCATCCATGTTTTGATGAACTTGTTTATTATATAAAATATATTATTTAATATTTAAAATATTTTTATTTTATAATGAATAATTTTAAAGAATTTTACAATGTCCCAATATAAAAAGAGAATTCTAATTAAAAAAAAGAGAAGAAAGAAAAAAATTATACTAAAACCTTTTTTTCTATCTGAAAAGCTGTAGTTTTGCTACTGTATTGTAGTATATTTTTTCTTATATTATATTATTATTTTATTAATGTTACAAGAGTTTTAAGAATATCTGTAAATGTTATAACTCCTGCAATTTCTTTACTGTCATCTACAAGTACAAGTGATGATACATTGTTTTGTTGTAGTAGATCCATTGCTGTTGTAAGACGGACATTATCTCTTGATGTAAGAATTGTTGAATTCATAAATTCTGATGCTTCCCTCATAAGACCATTTTCTGCAACAGTTTTTATAATATCTTCTGCTCGTACAACACCTATTATTTCACCATTATCAATTACAGGTGCACTTTTTATATGATTTTCTGAAAATAACTGACAGATCTCTGCTACCTTCATTGTTGATGTTATTGTCTTAACAACTGGTGTTGCAACTTCTTTTGCTGCAATATTTGGTATACTTAGTATTGTTTTTGATTTAATAAGAAGTACATTGTCAACATCGTCACGACCTATAATTTTACCTAGAATTGTAAGGTTGTTTACTGGTGTTGGCCCAATTTTTATTTCATCATCAAGATCTAGTTGTTTAATATCTCCCATTACAGATATTGTTGCTTCACAATCTCCTGGTCTGAGTATACTTGTAAATTCTATTTTATATACAGATATATCTGATACAACTTTTCCATTTACATATATTGGTACATGTATTTCACATGGATCATTTACAACATTTAATGTTTGATATGCTTCAAGTGTAGGTTTATATCCACCTCTTGGTCCTGGTACACCCTGAACTAAACCTAAACTACGTAGTGCTTGCATTTGATTTCTTATTGTTCCTGAATTTCTACCCATAAGTTCTGCTATGCTTTCACACTTAACAGATGTACATTTGGCTTGTCTGTATAGATTTATTAAACTTTGTAGTATTTCTTTTTGTACAGTAGTAAGCATTTTATATTCACCATCATCCCCTGACTATTATATGCCCAGTTTATTTTTTTAATAGTAAAATTATCTTTTAATTATAAAATAATCCATAATTTTTTTGATTTTATTTTTCATTATAACTAAAAAATCTAATTTTAATATTATAATATTTAAATTTTCTATAATAAAATTTTTATTATTAATAATGATGATTTTTCAATAAATAGTGATAAATTAATATGAACTTTAAATTCATACTATTTAAAGTAATTAAAAAATATTGAAAAAATAGAAAAATAATATGGAAACTAGAAATTTATTGAATTTATTATACTAAAGTTTAATTTATTAAGAAACAAAAATAAAAAATATTATATACATATAAATTAAGTTTTAAAATAAACGAACATTAAAAATATAATATAAAAATTTTATTTTACTTTAAAAAACATGACATATAAAAAAAAATATTGTATGGGTGTTATTATAATGAGCTTTATAGAAGTTAAAAATGTTACAAAAAAATTTGACAATACAACAGTACTAGAAAACATAAATCTAGAAATAAATGAAGGAGAAGTACTGGGAATTCTTGGACGTAGTGGATCAGGAAAATCCGTACTTCTAAATATGCTTCGTGGAATTGATGAATATGCACCAGATGAAGGAGAAGTAATAATACACGTTGCATACTGTCCTGAATGTGACTACATGGATTCACCATCACACATAGGAAATACATGTTCATGTGGACATAAATTCGAAGAAAAAGAAATAAACCTCTACAACACATCAAAAAAAGAATTTGCATCTGTAAAAAGAAGAATTTCAATCATGCTTCAGAGAACATTTGCACTCTATGAAGAAGAAACAGTTCTTGAAAACATCATGAGATCATTTGAAGATCAAAGAAATGAAGATAACATAAACAAAGCAATAAGTCTTCTAAAAATGACACACATGGAACACAGAATCACACACATTGCACGTGATTTAAGTGGAGGAGAAAAACAGAGAATTGTACTTGCACGTCAACTTGCAAAAAATCCAATGCTATTTCTTGCTGATGAACCAACAGGAACACTTGACCCAAAAACAGCACGTCTACTTCACAATGCACTTCTTAGTGGTGTAAAAGAAAAAGAAATTACAATGGTAATAAACTCACACTGGCCTGATGTAATAGAAGATCTATCAGACCGTGTAATCTGGCTTGAAGCAGGAAAAATTAAACAAGAAGGAGAACCTGCACCAATAGTTGAAGAATTTAAAAAAGAAATTCCACAAGTTAAAAAACATGAACAAGTAGAAGTTGGAGATCCAATAATTGAAATGGAAGACCTTAAAAAATACTACTTCTCAGTATCACGTGGAGTTGTAAAATCAGTAGATGGTGTAACACTCAAAATTAATGAAGGAGAAATTGCAAGTATAGTAGGTCTTAGTGGAGCAGGAAAAACCACACTATCAAAACTTATTGCAGGACTCATCGAACCTAGTGAAGGAGAAATAAAAGTAAGAATTGGTGATGAATGGATCGACATGTCAAAAGTTGGACTTGCACACAGAGGACGTGCAACAAAACATATCGGACTACTACACCAGGACTTCAGCCTATATCCATATAAAACAATTCTTGGAAACTTAACTGAAGCAATAAACCTTGACTTACCAGCTGAATTTGCAAAAATGAAATCAATACATGTACTTACAGCTGTAGGATTTACAGAAGAAGAAGCAGCATCACTCCTTGAAAAATACCCAGATCAGATGAGTGGAGGAGAAAAACACAGAGTAGCAATTGCACAAGTTCTCATAAAAGAGCCAAGAATTGTAATTCTTGATGAACCTACAGGTACAATGGATCCTATCACAAGACGTGATGTAACAGAATCCATACTTAATGCACGTGAAGAACTTGACCAAACATTTGTAATTATATCACACGATATGGACTTTGTACTTGAATGTTGTGATTCAGCAGCACTTATGCGTGATGGAAAACTACTAGATCAAGGAAATCCTGAATCAATAGTAGAACAATTAACATCACAAGAACGTACAAAAATGTTCAAAAATGATTTCTAGATAAAAAAAATAATGTACACAGAATTATATTGGAAGATAATTTATATATTTTCCAATACTCCTTAAACTCCCATTTATTTATAAAAATAACTTCTCTTTTTTAATAAATCACATTATAGTAAAATTACAATAAATAACTTAAAAATAGGTTTTTTACAAAAAAAAATAGAATAAAAAAAAAGTTTTAAAGGTGGTTAAATATATTCATACTTTGTTGTTCTTTGTTGTGGAATACGTCCTATATCTTCAATTAATGTTTTTATACGACTTACAGGTAGATATCCACCATATCCTCCACCTGCTGCTGTTGAAATTTTATCTTCAATCATAGTTCCACCAATATCATTAGCACCACAATTTAGTGCTACTTGTGTCATTCTAAGTCCAAGTTTTACCCATGAAACTTGTATATTTTCAATAACATCAGATAATATAATTCTTGATATTGCATGAAGTTTTAAATCCTCAACTCCTGTTGCACCATTTGATATTTTACCTAGTTCATTGTTTTCTCCAAGAAATGTCATTGGTACAAATTCTGTAAATCCATGAGTTTCTTCCTGTATTTCTTTAAGAAGAAAGATATGATCTATACGATCCTGCCATGTTTCTATACTTCCATACATTAATGTTGATGTTGTAGGAATTCCAAGTTCATGTGCCTGTTTTACTACATCACACCACTGTTTTGTTGTTAATTTATTTGGACAAATTTCATGACGTATTGAATCAACTAGTACTTCTGCTGATGCTCCTGTCATTGTATCCATACCAGCATCTTTAAGTTCAACTAGAGCTTCTTGTGTTGTGATTCCAGAATTAACTGATGCTTGATATACCTCAGCAGGTGATAATGCATGAAGACATATGTCATGTTCATCTTTTATCTGTTTTATAAGATCACAGTAGTATTTAATATCCATATCTGGTGTTACTCCACCAAAAAGACAGATTTCTGTTGCTCCTATTGCCTCACCTTGGCTGATACTTTCTGAAATTTCCTCATTTGTCATTCTGTATTTTTCATTATCTCTAAATGAACAGAATTTACATCCTATCATACAATGATCTGTAATGTCAATAGCCTTATTTACAACGTATGTTACCTTATCTCCCACTATTGTCTCTCTTAGTTTATCTGCTGTATCATATAATTCAAATTGACTTGTTGATTTTATAAGATCTAATGCATCTTTTTTTGTTATCTCATTGTTTAAAGATTTTTCATAAATACTTTCAAGCATATTAACATTTCCCATTTTTTTACAATTATTTTATTTATTTTTGAAAATATTTTCTAAAAAATGAAATATTTTCACTCCACCTTTATTTTTCTTATATTAATATTTTTCAAAGTAATATAATATAAAATTATTATTAAATATGACATTTATTATTAAAAGTAGGTATTTTTACTAATTATTTTATTGTCAATAAATTTTATCAAAAAAAATAGTTTTTCATTAAGGGTGGTTAAAAAGGAAAGTAGAAATAAGTTTTAAATAAACTTATTCTGGAAGCATAATTTTCCAAAGATAGTATACTTCTTCTACTTTATCTTGTTTTTTAGATCGTTTTTTGGATTTCTTTTTAAGAGTAGATTCTTCTCCCATCCAATCTTCAACATTGTTATCTAAATATTCTGCAATTTCTTCATCATAATAACGTGTACCTATTGTATAACATTCAGGTTCGTTACGAATGTAGATGATTCCGCCACCTTTTTCTTCCATGATATCAGTAATTTTTAGTAAGATATCGAAATATTCTTTTGCTACCATTATCTAAGAATCTCCCTTAAGTTTAATCATAAAATAAATATTATATTAATCTTTGTTTTATATACTATATTAATATTATTATAAAATATAATCTTATCTTTTATTTAAAGATCACATTCATCAAAATATTTTTCATTAAAATGTGTATTTTTTATCTTTTTAATTATTTTACATGAACTATCAAGCTCAAATTCCTTATATGAATCTATTTTAACAGCTTTAACATCAATACCAATAGATTTTAATTGTGCTTCTAAGTTTTCAGGATTAAACTTCTGATCAGGACCTATTGCTATAATGTCAGGTTTTTGTTCTTTAACAATTTTAAATGGATCATCCTCATCTCCAATAAATGCTTCATCAACACAGCCAAATGCATTTACCATTTCACAACGCTGTTTTTCACCAATTACTGGGACTTTCTTATGTTCTTTTACTGTTTTATCAGTTGCAATTACAACAACTAGATGTGCATCTGCACCTCCAAGCTTTCTTGCCTCATTAAGATAGAATAGATGTCCAGGATGAAGTATGTCAAATGTTCCTGTAGCCATTACTTTAATTTTAACTACCTCCCCAATTTTAGATATTTTTAGTCCTGGTATTTTAATGCTTCTTTAAAGTCTATTAATCCCTTATAGAGTGCTGATCCTATTACAACATAGTCAGTGTTTATATCACGTAGTACTTTAAGATCATCAACTGATGTTATTCCACCAGAATAAATTATTGGTATTTCTGATTTTTCAATTAATTCTTCTGCTATACTAAGATCAATTCCACCAAGTAATCCTTCAACATCCACATTTGTAAATAATATACTACCTGCACCTTTTTGTTGGAAGATCTGTGTATATTCTAGTGGTGTTTTATCTGTTGATTTCTGCCATCCATGTGTTAATACTCGATTATCTTTACTATCAAGTGATATACAAATTTGATCTGGTGTGTATTTATCAGTTAGTGAATCTAGAATATCAGGATTTTCAACTGCCATTGTTCCAATAATTACAGTATCAACACCCATATCTAATAGTTTCTGTGCATATTCAATTGAACGTATACCTCCACCCATTTGAACTGGAACAGTTGTTTTTTCAACAATTTCCTTAATTATTTCAAGATTCACTCCACTTTCAAGTGCTCCATCAAGATCTACAATATGTAATCTTTTTGCTCCCATCTTCTCCCATTTTAGTGCAACTTCTACGGGATCATCAATTACTACCTGTTCTGTTCCAGGCTTTCCTTGTACTAGTTGAACACATTTTCCATCTTTAATATCTACAGCAGGTATTATAATCATTATATATCCTCCAAATTAATTTTCTTATTATTACTTGAATTATTAGTTTAAAATTTTTTATTTCTTTTTACTATAATTTAAATTCTTAAATTAATACTATATTATGATTTAGATTTTCTTAATAATAAATTATGTAAAAAAAATTATTACTACTAAATTATAAATTTATAATATAATGAGACGAGTAGCATTAAAAATAGCATATATTGGTTCTAAATTTCATGGATATCAAAGACAGCCAGATTATCGTACTGTTGAAGGTGAACTTCTCAAAGTATTTAAGGAAACTGGCATTATTGAAGATACATGGAAGGCACATTATTCAGTAGCAGGACGTACAGATAAGGGAGTTCATTCAACTGCAAATGTAATATCATTTATTACAGATGAAGAAATTTATATAAATAAACTTAATGGACTTCTTCCTGATGATATTAAGATAGTTGCAGAAGCACGTGTACCATACTCATTTAAGGTACGTTTTCCACAAACACGTACATACACCTATATTCAGCCCATAGATCCATTCTATGGTGAAAGTATTGATATTGATGCAATGCGTGAGGCAATAAATTTATTTATAGGTGAGCATAATTTCCGTAATTTTTCAAAACGTAATGAGAAAAATCCAAACCGTGAAATTACACATGTTGACCTTAAATGTGTAGATGATGTACTTGTATTTACAATTGAAGGTAAAAGCTTCCTATGGAATATGGTACGTAAGATGGTAAAAGCATTACTTCATGTTGGATATCATGAACTTACAGTTGATGATATAGAAGAACTTCTACAGCCTAAGGAGTTACGTCAGTATATACGTCTTCAACCTGCAGCTGCATGTGGACTTATTCTTAGTGATATTAACTATAAAAATATTAAATTTAAGGAATCACAGTATGCAAAAGATAAACTTGCAGGATATCTTAAAGAGGAATATCTTACAAACAGACAAAAGATGATAACAGATAAACACTTAATTGAAATACTAAAAAGTGACAATGAACCATTAACAACCACAAATAAAAAGATAAAAGGGTAATAATTATGAAAATAGCAATAGTTCTTGGGACAAGACCTGAAATTATAAAGATGTCACCAGTAATTGATGAAATTCAAGAAAATAATACAGACTTTATAATAATACATACAGGACAACATTATGATTCAAAGATGTCTGATCAGTTCTTTATTGATCTTGATCTTCCAAAGCCTGACTATAACATTGGAATAGGATCAAATACTGCAATAGAACAGATAAGTACTATTATATCAAAACTTGAAGAAATACTAACAGATGAAGGTGTTGATATTGTACTTGTACAGGGTGATACTAATGCTGTTGCAGCAGGTGCTATTGCTGCAAATAAACTTAAAATACCAGTAGGTCATATTGAAGCAGGACTTAGATCTTATGATAAAAATATGCCAGAGGAAATTAACAGATTAATTGCTGATAGTTGTTCTGCACTTTATTTTGTACCAACTGATAAAACAGCAATTAACCTTGTAAATGAGGGAGTAGATCATAAAAATATCTATATTACAGGAAATACAATTGTTGATGCATGTAAACGTAACATTGACATTGCAAAAGAAAAAAGCACAATCCTTGATGATGTAATATTTGATGAATATATCACACTTACTCTTCACAGAGCTGAAAATGTAGATGATCCTAATCGTCTTGCAAACATCATAAATAGTCTTATAAATCTCAGATATAATATTGTTCTTCCTCTTCATCCACATACAAGAAAATCACTTGATGCAATTAATTTATATGATGAACTTGCAAGTTGTGAACATATCCAGATAATGGAACCTCTTGGATATCTTGATTTTCTTGCATTAATATCAAATACTAAGCTTATACTTACAGATTCAGGTGGTCTTCAAGAAGAGGCAATAACTCTTGACATTCCATGTGTTACACTACGATATAATACAGAACGTCCTGAAACTATTGATGCTGGTGGAAATATTCTAGCAGGAACAAATTCAACTGAAATAACAAATAATATTCAAAATATCTTAGATAATAGTGATGTATATGCTAAAATGGCAGGTGCAATAAATCCATATGGTGATGGTACATCTGCTGAAAAAATATATAATATTATAAAAGAGCATTATGATCTTAATAGTCTTAAAATAGAAGCAGCAAGTGAGGTTGTTGACTTTGAAGGATATGAACTTATAAGTATTAATGATGATATCACAACCTCTGAATTTGAGGATTTATATCCTGGATGTATAATTCAGCAGGTATTTAGTGGTTCAAAACAAGTATATCTTGGTGTTGATGATAACTTAAATGGTATGAATGTTATTGTTAAGAAATTTAAGATAAATTAAGATGATACATTTTTATTTTTCTACTCTTTTTTTCTACTTTTTTTTATTATTCCTAAAAAATTAATGATAATATAAAATATTAGTATTTCTATATTTATATTATAAGAATCAAAAAATTATGGGAAAAATTAGTTATTTTTTGATATAAAAATTTTTATGGGGAACTGTTATATAAAATGAATTTTAATACTCAAAAAGTTGCAATATTTGGTCTTGGACATATTGGTCTTCCTACAGCTGCAATACTTGCAAATAATAAGATTAATGTTCTTGGTGTAGATGTTAATGAAGATACTGTTAATGCAATAAATCAATCAAAAGTTTGCTTTAAAGAACCTGGTGTTGAAGATTTACTAAAATCTGCCATAAGTGATGGATATTTCAAGGCAACATGTGATCTTAGAGGGGCAGCAAGTGAATGTAATGTTATGATTATTATTGTTCCTACACCTGTTGATTGTGAATGTAATGCTGATTTATCATATGTTATATCTGCATGTGAGAGTATTAAAGATGGACTCAGCAAGGGCGATCTTGTTATTGTTGAAAGTACAGTTCCACCTGAAACTGGAATTAATGTTATAAAGCCTATACTTGAAGAGTCTGGTCTTATATGTGGTGAGGATTTCCTCCTAGCATATAGTCCTGAACGTGCACTTCCAAACAATACAATCTATGAAATGACACATAATGTACGTGTTGTTGGTGGATATAATAAGGAAAGTAGTGATGCTGCAGCAGAACTTTATAGTAATATTACATGTGGTGATATTATTAAGGTTAAATCTATTACATCTGCTGAGATGATTAAGCTTATGGAAAATACTTATCGTGATGTTAATATTGCACTTAGTAATGAGTTTGCCATGATTTGTGAAAATATTGATGTTGATGCACAGGAAGTTATTTCTGCTGCAAATTATCATCCACGTGTAAATATTCATACACCAGGTGCTGGTGTTGGTGGTCATTGTATACCTGTTGATCCATACTTTTTAATTCAAACAGCACAAAAATATGGTACAAAAGCAAGTCTTATACAACAGGCACGTAATATAAACAATATGATGCCACAACATGTTGTTGATATTGTTGAGCAATTTAAGGATAATGATAAGGACAACTTTACTGTTGCTATTTTAGGTGTGGCATATAAGGGAAATGTTGATGATATACGAGAATCACCATCTATTGATTTAATAAAATTACTAAATGAAAAAGATAATATTACAACAGTTGCACATGACCCATACGTTGATAGTAGTATTATTGAATCATTTAATATAAAAGCTGTTGATTATGATGAAGCATTATCTGCGGATTGTGTAATTATTATGTGTGATCATGACATATATCGTGATATTACACCATCTATGATAGAAAATAAGTTTCTTATATCAACAAAGCCTATTGTTGATGCTGATAAATTCCGCCAAAATGGTGTGAATTTCCAGGCAATAGGAAACATTAAAAAGGAGTAAAATCATTCCTTTTTTCTAAAATCAAATTCTTTTTTTTGAAATACTATTTTTTTAACTTTGAATAAAATTTATTTTAGGAGTGTATTTATATTACTATGAAATTTCTAGTCTTTGAATATTCATCAATCTATTTTCAGGAAAATATTATATCTGAGGGATTTTCAATGCTTCGAGAAATTCTATATGATCTTGATGTTATTGATGAATATAGTGTTGATTATCTTATAAATTCTAAATTATCAATAGATAATCTGAGCAAATGTAGACCTATAACAGTTAATGATAATTTAAATGAGTGGCTTAGGTGTAATATTAAAAGCTATGATTATATAATATTTATTGCACCAGAAGATGAACATCTCCAGTATGAAATAACAAAGATAATAGAAGATGAAAATATCAAAAAAATTGCATCAGATTCTACAACATCTGACATCTGTTCATCAAAAATTAAAACATACAATAATATATGTGATGTATTAAAAATTCCAACACTTAAAGTTGAAGTAGACAATATATGTAGTGATGCAATTTCAGAGTTTATAGATGAAAATAAAACATGTATCATAAAACCTGATGATAGAACATCATCTGATTTCATATATAAAATACATTCACTAACTGAATTTAGAAAGATAATTAAGTTATATAAAGATGAGAATATTAAAGTTGCACTTCTTCAGAAATATATTAAGGGTGAATCAATTAGTATAAGTGCAATATGTAGTAGAGATGATTCAAAAATAATAAGTATAAATTCACAACAAATAACTGAGCAAGACGACAATAAAATAGCATATAATGGATGTATTACACCCCTTAATCATCCACTAAAAGATGAAATTATTAAAACATCAAAGAAGATAATTAAACAAATTCCAGGTCTTTATGGATTTATAGGAATTGACTATATAATAGATGATAATAAAATCTACATGGTTGAAATTAATTCACGTTTCACAACACCATTTATAGTATTGTCTGAAAATTGTAGTGAAAATCTTATGAAGATAATAATAGACTATTGTATAGATGATAAATGGAGTAGTATTAAATTTAAAGATAATGGAGAATTTTATAAAGGAGATATATTATGAAGTATATGGGACTTGATATTGGTGGAGCAAATACAGATTGTGTAATAGTTGAATTTGACAGTGAATATAATGTATTGTCAATTGATAAAGATAAGTATTATCTTCCTTTTTGGTCTGATCATGAAAGACTTCCTGAATGTCTTCTTAAATTAAAAGGTGAAAATAATATTGATGTTATATGTGTTTCAATTACAGCAGAGCTTGCTGATTGTTATATGACAAAAAAGGAAGGTGTTCTTGATATAACATCAAAGGTTATGGATACATTTACAAGTGAGGATGTTTATTTTGTTACATTTGATGGACTAAAAGAGTATGAGTATGTTAAGGACAATCCACTTTCTGCTGCAGCTGCAAACTGGGTTGGTACTGCAAATGTTATAAAACAGGTACGTGATGATTGTATCTTTATGGATATGGGAACTACTACAACTGATATTATTCCAATTAAAGATAAAAAGCTTGCATCAAGTGGCTTTAGTGATACTCAACGTCTTGGTAGTGGAGAGCTTGTATATACTGGTCTTCTAAGAACTAATGTTGCTGCAATTGTTGATAGTGTGGTTGTTGATGGAGTTAAAACAAGCATAAGTAGTGAGTTATTTACAACAACAGCTGATGTTAACATGGTTCTTGGAAATATTACATCTAGTGAATATACAACTCCTACAGCTGATGGTAAAGATAAATCATTACTTGCATCTAAAAATCGTCTTAGTCGTCTGGTATGTGGTGATATTGACACAATTTCAGATGATAATATTGTATCTATTGCAAATGAGGTTTATGAAAAACAGGTACATCAAGTAGCAGAAGCACTTGCAAAAGTTATTAAAACAACAGGTATTAATTGCATTGTTTTATCTGATATTAAAGGTGGTAGTGTTTGTATGGATGCAGCAGGCAGATTTGATGTTGAAGTTATTAATCTTAAAGATTATATTAATGGTGATATTATTTCAATTATTACAGCTGTTGGTGCAATTAGTATGTATATTGAAAAGTATACAACTGATGATGTTAATGTTTTAGAAAAGATTTATGAATATTTTAATTAGATTTTCATTATCATCTTTGTATAGGTATTTATTAATAGTAAATAATTATATAAATAAGTAATAATAAACTTTTAAATTTATAAAGACTCGAGGTAAATTAAATGGATATAACAACTTTGATAATTTACTCCATTTACCTTATGATTCCAGCATACTTTTCTAATAGTTCAGCATTAGTATTTGGTGGTGGAACTCCTATGGATTTTGGACATTATGCATGGGATAATCGTAGACTTATAGGTGATGGAGTAACATGGAGAGGACTTGTTGGTGGTGGTCTTCTTGGTACATTTGTTGGAGGATTATTAGGTCTTCTTGCAGATTTTAATATTGGATCATACTATTTTATGATTTCAGCATCACAGATAACATTTCTTTCAGGAAAAATACCTCAAGGATTATTACTCGGATTTTTATTAGGTTTTGGAGCATTAATTGGTGATGCAGTTGGAAGTTTTCTTAAAAGAAGACTTAACTTCAAAAGAGGACAGGCAGTGCCACTTCTTGATCAGCTTGACTTTGTTGTTGTAGCACTTCTTTTTGCATCAATTGTAATTCATATTGACTTTATGGTAGTTATATGCATATTTATTATCAGTATATTCCTTCACCTTGGAGCTAATATGTTTGCATACCTGATAAATATTAAAGATGTATGGTATTAAATTAATGGAACCATGAAAAAAAGTAGAAGTATGTGGAATAATTTTTACATATCTTTTTTTTAAACACCAATATTTTTTTCTTTTTTTTATTAACATTTACAATAATAATTATTAATCATGATAAATTAAACAATTATTATAAATAATAGAATGAATTATATTATTATTAGATAAAATAGATATAGTATTTAGTTTAAATATAAATATATTAAATATTTTTATACTAATAATATTTTTTTATGAATTAAAAAATAAAAATTACTTAATAACAAAATAAATGCGGGGGGAATTTCAAATTACACAATATAATGACACAAAAAGCTTATGTCCTGAATGTCTTGAAATTTTGGATGCAAAAGTCTATTCAGAGGATAATAAGATATATATTGAAAAAACATGCCCAGAACACGGAAACTTTAAAAATACATACTGGCACAATGAAGATGCATATGAAAAAACAATTAAATATGAAGCAGAACCTCACCAGTTAACAAATCTAAAAGAGGCATCAGGGGAATGTCCATCAAACTGTGGACTATGTAAACAACACCAAAGTCAAACAATTCTTGGATTAATAGATGTTACAAATAGATGTAACCTTAGCTGTCCAATATGTTTTGCAAATGCTGCAGCATCAGGAACCTTATATGAGCCAACACAAGATGAAATAAGAACTATGCTAAGAGCACTTCGTAAAAATCAGCCTGTAAAAACACCAGCTATACAATTTTCAGGTGGAGAACCTACAGTACGTGATGATATTGTAGAACTCATTAAAATAGCAAAAGAGGAAGGCTTTGTACATACACAAATTGCAACAAATGGTATTGCACTTGCAAATAAAGAAAACCTAGCACAAGAACTTAAAGATGCAGGACTAAACACAGTATATTTACAATTTGATGGTGTTACAGAAGAACCATACCTTAAAACACGTGCTGCAAACATTCTTGATAAAAAACTTCAAGCTATAGAAAACTGTAGAAAAGCAAAACTTGGAATTGTACTTGTACCAACACTTGTTAAAGGAATAAATGAAGATCAAGTTGGAGATATCATATCATTTGCTCTTAAAAACCTTGATATTATCCGTGGTGTAAACTTCCAACCTGTATCATTTGCTGGACGTACACCTGCAGATCAAGTTGAACAACAACGTATTACAATTGATGACTTTGTATCTGAAGTTGAAAAACAAACAGACAAAGCAATTACAAAAGATGCATTCTATCCAGCATCAGCTGTTGCTCCATTTTCAGATTTCATAGCAGCACTTAGTGGAAGTGAAGCTGAAGTTACACTTACATGTCATGAACATTGTGGTGTTGGAACATATGTATTTAAAGAAACTGATGATTCAATAATACCAATTACTGATTTTATTGATGTTGATAAATTCCTTGAAATGCTTGAAAAAACAATACCTAATCTTAATAAAAATACAAAAATTGGAAATACCAAAGCACTTCTTCGTGTAGTTAAAGAACTTCCTAGTGCTATTGATACTTCAAAATCTCCATCATATCTTGATATTATAGAACTTCTTAAAAATATCTTCGTAAAACAGGATTATGAAGCTCTTGGTGATTTCCATATGAATGCTCTTCTTGTATCATGTATGCATTTCATGGATCCATTCAACTTTGATCAGGAAAGAGTACGCAGATGTGTAATACACTATGCTACACCTGATGGTAGAATTATTCCATTTTGTTCAATGAATACATTATATCGTGAAAGTATTGAAAAACAATTCCACGTTCCACTTGGTAGTGATCGTGCAAAAGAGATTATGGCAAATATTCAGAAAGAAAAGGAAAAAAGAATGCAGAAAAATGAATAAATAATTAGTTTTTATACTAAATTTATTTATTTTTATATTTTTTTTTATATGATCACCCACTTAAAATTCACTATTTCTAAATTCATATATTTAAAAAATAATTTTTAAAGTTAAAGCTCTTAAAATACTTTTTTTAAAAATTAAAGTGATTAAATTATTATTTTTTTAAAATAAATAAAAATAGTTTGATAATATTCGAATTAAAATCATTAAACAATACCTTTTTAAATAATAAATGTTTATATATATTAAAAGCTAGAAAAATAATACATAGTGTTACTACTTTGAATTAATATAAGAAACTAAAAAAATGTATAAAATATATGAAAATACTTATAAAATAGATTAATTAAACAATAATCAATGTATAAAAAAAAAGTATGTTAAAAAAAATTTTAATTCTAAAGTAACTTAGGAAAAAACTAGGGAGGTTTAATATGTCAAAATTACCATTAACACCACTTGGAAGAATCATTAAAAATGGTGGTGCAGAAAGAGTTAGTGAAGATGCAAAAGTTGAACTATCATCTTTCCTAGAAGAACAAGCAACAGAAATTACAAAACTTGCTTTAAACAATGCAAAAGAGAATGGACGTAAAACTCTTAAAGCAGAAGATATTGTAGTTGCTTACAAAGAGTTATAATTCTATTTTCCTTATTTTTTTTAATAAAATTTATCAATAAATCAATATTATCTTTTTATTTATTGATCTAGAAACTTAAATTCATTTTTTTCTTTTTTTTTATTCTTTTTTTAATTCTATGAATTCATCCTCATCCATTGAAATATTAACATAATATGTATCATTATCTTCAACTATTTTAAGTGCTACTGGCTGTTGTACTATGTTTATAATTTTATTAAAATATATTGAACTTTTAAGTGACATAATAGGATAGATGGATCTGTTTTCAACAACTATCACATCTGCTGTGTATATTTCATCTTTTTGCATAAAAACAACTCCATCATATTTATATTACTTCTATTATGTTTCGTATACTTTCTTTTTTTTATTGTTATAAACAATAGCTTTACTATGTTAACTACAATTATATCTAATGTTATATCTACATCTGATTTTAATATTAATGTATTAAATTCAGGAGTAAATGATATATTTAAATTTGCAGGATATAGTATTGCTGATATCATATAAATTAGTGATGATGCTTTTATTGTAAGATGATTATCACATAATCCTAGATTTAAAACTATGTTTGAATTATTAAATTTCATTAACTTTGGAAGATATGTTATAATTTCAATTATATCTGATTTTGCATCATCTAGTAGTTTTAATATTTGTTTTATATCTGGTTTTTCATCATCACTACTTTCTTCATCATCATCTGTATTTGTTGTTTCATCTGTTGTTTCATCAGGTTGTGTTTGTATTTCATCTATATTTTCATCTTCATCTTCTTTTTTATTAAGATCTAATGAATATATGTGAATTTTCTTTGATCTTATTTTAAGTTCTATATTTAGTATTTTTTCTTTGATGTTAAATTCAAGTTCCAGTAGTAGATAGTTAATTTTTATATTTCCATCATATTCTAAATTCTGATTTTTAAATGAGACATACATATGCATATTTGAAAATATTAACAAAAATAGAGCTACTATTAGAATAAATAAAAATACAACTAATAATTTAAATAACATACATATCAAAGTCCCTAAAATATTATAATTATTTCATAATTCATGCATGAAATAATTTAAAAAAAAAGTTACTATTTAAATAAAAAATAAAAAAAAAGAGTTAAATTTACTCTTCTTTAATTTTAGTTTTTATATCATCAATGTCAACATCAACATCATCTTCATCATCATCTGAAGATTTTCCTTTACAACATTTTGATGATTTAACTGATGCAAGTTTATCTCCCACTGTTTTTCCAACATTATATATTACATCATCAAGTGCATTTTTACCAACAACAGGTAATATTTCAACACCACCAGGTCCTTCTACATCTTTATGAATTACAACAAAAGCTATAGGATCAATACTTGCTCCTCCACCAGCTCCAGCTTTTTCATCGTTATCTTCACTACTTCCAACACCTACTGCAAATGCAAGAGCAGTTTTTGAAATAGGAATTAATACTTTTGTTTCAGTTTCAATAGCCTCACCAATAATACAATTTGCACTCATCACATTATTTATCTGAGATATTGTTTTTTCAATTGATTCATTAAAATCCATTTAATTTCACCCATGTAATTTTAGTTATTTTTAATTTAATTTATTAAAATTAATATCTAGATAATATTTTTTAATTAGTTTCTATTTATTATTTTATATAATATTTTAATAAAAAAAAAGAGAATTAGAAGTAATTATATTATTAATTTTTTCATGTATCTTATCTTAAAAAAATATGATTATCTAAATATTTAATCATAAAATATAAATATTATTAATAAAATATAGAATAATAGCTTTTAGAAGAAAATATATATTTCTGGGCCGGTGGTCTAGGGGTATGATACCTCCTTGACATGGAGGTGATCACGAGTTCGAATCTCGTTCGGCCCATTAGAATAAAATTCTAAAAAATATCTTTTTTTAAATGCCGTGGTAGTTCAGTTGGGAGAACGCCAGACTGAAGATCTGGATGTCGCTGGTTCAAGTCCGGCCCACGGCATTAAACCCAAATTTAATTACTAATTTTTCAAAAAAATAATAATTTTACTAATTTTAATTTAATAATAAATTTAATCTACCTAATTTTTCAAGAAGATAATATATTTTAAAAAAAAGAATTCTATATTAAAAAAAAAATATTTAAGGTGGTGAATTATTTTTTTCATATCTTTTAGAAGTTTAGAAGTTTATTTAGTTTATGTACTATAAATTCTCCTATAACTCCACCGATTCCTGTTAGCACTGCACAAAGTAACATGGATATAAATCCATAGAGAATATTTCCTGACATAAACATTATTGCAAGTCCTATTAATAGTCCTATTGCAACTGCTAGTTTAAATGAACTTTTATAGCTCATTGATGGTAGAACAAACACTGCAAATATTCCAGATAAAAGCAGTGATGCTACAACTACTATTGATAGTGATGTCATATTCTGTGTTGCAAATGCCATTATTGCCTCAGTTGTTTCTGGCATTGGTGTATTTCCAAGTACCATACTTACACCTATCATTGAGAAAAATAGGAAATCAATAAATCCTATAAATAATGATATTATGTAAAAGATTATTCTACCAGGACCTGATAGGCTTGCCTGTGCATTTTGTCCTGGTGTTATTATTTTTATGTTCTGTGCATTTTGCATACTTTGATTGTATCTTTTTACACTATCTTCATCAAGTTTTAATGCAAAATCTGTTGATCCACAATATAGACATGCACCTGTTTGTCGTGGATTTTCTGATTTACAGGATTTACATACTTTTTCATATGAAACTTCTGGCATTTCAATTCCACTTAGTAGAAATTTTAGTTCTGTTTCATCTTTTGCAAATTTTAACATATGTCCACAATTTTGACATTTATCAAAGTTTAATGGTGCATATGCATTTACTTTGATGAAATGTTTACAATTTTGACATACTACATAACTCATTTTAATCAAATCTTTTCATTTTTTTATATTTTTTTTTATTATATTTTTAGTTTCAGTATTATTTATATTAACATATTTATATAAATACTTTATTCTATTAATCTTGCAAGAAGATATGTTCTATTTGCTTCAATTATTTCTACATCCACAAATGTTCCAAGCTCTACTTCTTCTTTAATAATTACATTCTTATATGAATCAGTATATCCAACATATCCACCTGATGATCCTTCATCAATAACTAAAACCCTACATTTTAATCCAACATAGCTTTTATTATCCTCAAGCATTACTTTATCTTTTAAGTCATTTACCCTGTGGGATCTATCCTTCATTGTTTTATGATCAATTTCTTTAAGTTTTGTTGACTCAGCACCAGGTCTGTGCATATACTTAGAAATATGAATAATATCAGGCTTAATATCATCAATTAAATCAAGAGTTTGAATGAAATCTTCCTCTGTTTCTGTAGGATATCCAACAATAATATCAGTTGCAAAAGATAAACTTGGAATTTCACTTTTAAATTTATTTAAAATATCATAATACTCATCAAGTGTATGAAGACGATTCATCTCAGTAAGTACCTTATCACTACCTGTTTGAATTGGAAGATGAATAAAGTTATAAATCTTTTCATTGTTTTTAAAAGCATCAATTACTCCATCAAGATTATTTTTAAGACTCTTTGGATGCATCATACCAACACGAATACGGAAATCACCATCAATTGCTGCAACACGATTTAATAAATCAGCAAATGATTCACCACTATCAAGACCAAAACATGCAGTATCTTGTGCTGTTATTTGAAGTTCACGAGCACCATTTTCAACTGCTTCTTTTGCTTCTTCAACAATTGCATCAATAGGATAACTTACAAGAGCACCACGTGCAACTCTTGTACAACAGAACCTACATGAACCATTACATCCTTCACAAATCTGGAGAATATGAATAAATTCATTGTTAGATTTAATATTTGCACCCGCTTTTATAATATTAGTCTTACCATATTCATGTACAACTTCATCATTTAATGCTTTTTTAACAACATAGTCGATCTTATCAACCTTATGAGGACCAATCCAGCAGTTATCACCAGCAAATTTATTTAGTCTTTGGCTGTCAACTTCAACCATACATCCACCAACAATAAGCTTCTTATCAGGATAATTCTTTTTAATCTTATCAATCTTTGTAATCATCTTCTGTTCTGTTGGAAGCTTTACATAACATGTATTTAATATAATAACATCACAATCTTCAAGATTATCAACAATTTCATAGCCCTGCTCTTGTAATATTTTTGTCATTATATTTGTATCTGCCTTATTGAATGTACATCCATGTGTTTCTAAATAAATTTTTTTCATTTTAATCCCAAGTTAAATTATTAAATAATTATTTTCTATCTTTATCTTTTATTGTTGTTTTAATAACATACTCTGATAAATCATATTTAACTTTTGATTTATCTTTAGCTGGAAGAAGTCTTCCATAAACTCTTTTAATAACCTTAGCATATGCATATCCTTTTCTCATATTACGTTCAAGTGTTTTAAATGCATATACCTGGAACTTAAGACCATTAACTTCTCCAATATCACCTATTGAAAAGATAAAGTCACGTTCAACTTCAATTTTATGTGAAAGTACTGTTCCATGATTGTCAATACTAAGTCCAATACGTGCAAGAGTATCAAGTGATTTTACCCATATTGTTTTTATATCAACAACAGGACATTCAAATACACGTTTTTCTTCATTGTTTTCAATAGATGTAACTTCAACATCTTTATTGTCAATATAGAGAAGTGTTCCAACTTCAAGATATTCATCAGAATATAATTCTACTTCACTTTTCCATGATCTTTCAAATTCACTGATAATTACACGTACATTAATAGGATGTACTTCTTCTTCTGCTGTTGTATTGTAGATGTGATCACAATTATCACATTTTACAAGTAATTGTCTTGTTTTTTTACCTTTTGATTTTATTATCTCATATTCATCATAGCCACATACAGGACATGTCATCTTATTTTTCCTCCTTATTTTTAAGGTATTGATTTACAACTCCACCACATTCTAAAATATCCATCATCATATCATCAAGTGGTTGTATTTCAAATGTTTCAGATGTTGTTTTATTTGTTATAATTCCTTCATCAAATTTAATTTCAAGAACATCTCCAGCATCAGCCTTAATATCTGCAACTATTACTGGAAGTCCAATATTTACTGCATTTCTATAAAAGATTCTTGCAAATGATTTTGCAATTACAGCAGATACTCCAGCAGCTTTTATTGCAACAGGTGCTTGTTCACGTGATGATCCACATCCAAAGTTCCAACCTGCAACAATAATATCACCTTCTGATACATTAGATGAAAAATCAGGATCTTCAGCTTCCATTACATGGTCTGCAAGATCTTGAGCATCAAATGTTCTAAGATATCTTCCTGCTATAATTACATCTGTATCTATACAATCACGAAATGTCCATACTTTTGCATCATCTATATTATCCATAAGCTTCATACCTCTCTATTAAATTCTTTTATTTTTTTATTTTTGATCCATAATTTTTTGCTTTTGTAATTGTTACTTCTGCCTTATTATCCATTAAATCTAGAATTTCATGCTTTAATGATTTTGCATTACTATCAACAATTCCAAAACATGTAGGTCCAAATGAACTCATACCTGCTGCATTAATTCCATTATCATGCATATAGTTGATAATACTGTGTATTTCACTAGATTGAAGATCTTTTTCTATCTTTTTAAATCCTCTATTTTGTATCTGACTTATTGCCTCACCTAACATGTCTAGGTCATGTTCAACAATTGATGGCATAAGCTTCATTAGTGTAATGTGTGAAATTGACTCAACATCACTCTTTGCAATTGGCGTATATTGTTTAAATATATTAACTTCACTACTTCCACTACTTCCCTGTGAAATATTAGGTGTTATAAGAAGTATATCCCAATCTTCTGGAAAATCATACCTGGCAATTAATGGTGGTGGTGCAACTTTTGATGCTGATGATGGAAGAAATTCAGATTTCATATCACTTTTATGACCACCATCAATTATAAATCCACCTTTATCAAATGCATATACTCCAACACCACTTGTTCCTCCACGACCTACAACTGATGCTTGTGTGTATGTATCAAGATCAATATCATTTATCTCAGATACAAGTTTTGCTGTTGAAAGTGCAAGTTGTGTTCCAAGTCCAAGTCCATGATGTATTGGATATATCTTTTTAATATTAAATGTATATGTATTATCTATACCAAGATAGTTTTTCATCTTCTCATATGCATCTATTATTTTCTTTTCATATTCATCTTCCATGACATATTTATCACTGCATACTACATTTGTCTGTGTATTATTTTCAATACATTCAATTATAAGTGATGGATCCTTTAGTGTTAATCCTATTCCACCATCTATACGTCCTTCTGATCCATTAAGATCAATTAATGATAAATGTAATCTTGCAGAAGTTTCTATTTCCATAATAAATTCAACCTAAAATTATAATTTGGTATAAAATGAGAAAAACTATCCTTAATTTTTTTATACTATTTTTAATATCTATAAATAATACTATTTATTTTTTTTATATAAAAAATAATTAAAAAAGAATAAATAACTACTCACTAAAAGAAGTGTAAAAAAAAGTTATGGGGTGGTGAAAAAAATAATATCTTCATTAGATATTTTTAGACATGTAAGGTCCATCTTTTTCATATCCAAACTTACGGTAGTAGTTACGTACACCAATACCACTTATTATTGACATTTTATCTTTTCCAAATTCATCTTTTGCAATCATTTCTGCTTCAGCTAGTAGTTTTGCACCATATCCCTGGTGTTGCCAGAGTTTATCATCATTTTGTCCAATTTTTTGCATCTGTCCATAAACATGAAGTTCACGTATAAGTGATGTTGTTGGCGTAATTTCAGGACGGAATGCATTTTTTGATGGTATTCTTAGTCTTGTAAATCCTATAAGAATATCATTTGATGTATCTTCAACTGATAGGAATATTTCACGTCCTCCCACTGCCTTGTAATCTTCACGCAGTAGTTCAATACTATCAAAGTCTACATCAATTCCCTGTGATTTTTTATGTCCTACTTCACGACATCGTATACACTGACAGTGAATATCTTCCTCATCAAGTCTGTTATATACAAGTTCTCCAAGATTTGATTTTTTAACACCAGCATTAATTAGTGTTGCTGGAATATCTCTTTGAATTCTCATTGTACGTACCCATTTTGGAAGTATTTTTTTAACCTCTACAATTAAATCAACAGCTTCCTCTGATGTGTATGGTTCATATTCACCACGCTGCCACATATCATAGAATTCAGACCCTTCCGTAATTAGACATGGATATATTTTAAGCATGTCAGGTGAAAATGCTTCCTCATTAAAGAGTCTTTTAAACATGCGTATATCACTGCTTTTTGATGATGATAGTCCTGGCATCATATGCATTGCAACTTTTATTGCACTATCACGTAGTGCTTGGTTTGCTTCAATTACATCACTAATTTTATGTCCACGATCTACACGTTTATAGATGTGATTGTATAGTGTTTGTACTCCAAGTTCTACACGTGTTACACCAAAGTTAAGCATACGATTTACATCTTCAACTTTTGAAAAATCAGGTCTTGTTTCAAATGTTAATCCTACACAACGTACCTTACTTGACTCATTCATCTTTTGTACATCATCTATGTATTTAAAATCAGTAGGTGGTATTATTTCAATTTCACGCTGATTTTTAGGTATGGATGCTGCAACTGCTTCAAAGTCATTCATTGCACGTAGTGCCTGTGTTACAAACCATTCCTGGTAGTCAAGACATCTTGATGCAAATGTTCCTCCCATAATAATAAGTTCTACTTTATCTATTGAATGTCCAATATTACGTAACTGGTAGAGTCTGTTAAATGTCTGAATATATGGGTGGAAGTTAAACATACGTGCACGCAATGCTGCAGGTTCCTCTCCTGTATAGCTTGGTGGTGCTATACTACTTTCAGGACAGTATTTACATCGTCCATGTGGACATTTATGAGGATGACACATTATAGCAACAATTGCAACTCCTGATATTGTACGTGTTGGTTTTTTCATTAGTAGTGGTCTTACAATTTCAAGTTCATCATCGTTTGCATACTGTAGTATTTTTGAATTACTCATAAAACCTGCAAGTTTCATATCACGACATGTTTGTATTTTTAGTTTTTCTAGTTGTTTTTTTGTTGTTATATTATTTGCTATAGCTTCATCTATAATATGACGACAAGCTTCTTTTGTTTTTATATCATCTTGTTGCATTGTATGCTAATCCTCCCATAAAACTATGTTAATTTAAATAAAACTATTAAATATGTAGTAGTTTTTCTATGTAAAATAATTATTAAAAAATTTGTTAAATAAAAAAATTATAAAAAAGGGGGTTAAAAAATTGTTGAATGTTACCTCATTCCCTTCTCTTTATTGTTGTACTTTAATACCTTTTTGTTTTTGTACTGCTTCTATGGAGTTTTTAAATTCTTTTCTAAATTCCATAACTTCTTCTGTTGGAATTGAATAACTTATACGTACATATCTATCTCCATATAATTTACTTGTATAGTTTCCTTCACGTATGAAGATATTTTTCTCTTTAAGCATATAATTTGAAAGATCTACAGGATCAACACCAGTTCCTGAAATATCAATAATTGTCATGTTTGCCTCTGATGGATATACAGGCATAAATGCTCCTGGTGTTTCATCAACAGCTTCCTTGATAAGTTCCTGATTTCTGAAACATGTCTGTTTTATTTCATCAATCCATTGATCTTTACTTTTAAGTCCTGCAATAGCTGCATCTTGAGCAAGTATGTTTGTACCAAGATCATTTATTACACTTGATCTCATATCTTCAATTCTTTCTGGTGTACTAATTACAGCACCAATTCTTAGTCCTGCCATACCAAATATTTTTGAGAAACTGAAAACTGTTATTGTATTTTCTGGTGCATATTTTGCAACAAGTGTATGTGATTTTGCAAAGTCACGATATGTAATATCATGAAGTACAATAAGATCGTTTTCTATTGCAATTTCTGCAATTTCCTTAATTTCTTCTTCTGAATATCCTGCACCTGTTGGATTTAATGGGTCAATGAGAATTACAAGTTTTGAGTTTTCATCGATATTTTCACGTATAAGTTGACCTGTTAGTTTATATCCATGTTCATCTGAATATATTGGTACTTCTTTTACATGATCTCCAAAACGGTTACAGAAATTGTTAATTATCAGATAGCCTGGATCTGATGCAATTGTATTTTCATTACATTTAAGAGTTGTACTTATTGCAAGATATAATGATTCTGTAGCACTTGCTGTTATTTGAATATCATAAATATCACTTGATAAATCAAGATCTTTAAGTACTAACTCTTTAAGTTCTGGAAATCCTTCAGGTGGTGGATATTTACAATAATTTCTTTTACGTGCACCTTCAACTAGTGCATCTTCTATATCTTTTACATGTTGTAGATGGTTTGTATTTTGTCCCATCCATATTAAATCATCACGTCTATATAAGTAATTAAAATATTCATTTACTGAGTCAAATCCTTCAGGAACTCTTTTTTCCTTCTTTTTATATACCATATTATCTTCACTCCTATAATTAATTTAGAATACAACTATTTAATTGTTTTTGTTTGTATTTATTAAAACATTCATTACATCTATTATGTAATTCCTTCATCTACTATTTCAAAGCTAACCTGTTTTCCTTCTGGTTGAATTTTATGTCTTTTAAGTGTGGCTATTCTCTTATCTGAAACAATATCTTTTTCAATTGATACTATTGTTTTACTCCAATATTTTAGTACAGTACCACCTATAGGTTCAACTATTAAATCATCACTATCAAATGGTGAATATATTTGATTAGTGATAACTACCGCTATATCATATTCACGGCTTAATATTAAAAGTTCTGCCATTAGCTTACCAAGCTTCTTATTTATCTCATTAGGATCTCCATCTTCTATACGATATAATGATACAACCGAATCAATAATTAAAATATCAATATCATCTTTTTCATTTAGAAGTCCTTTTATCTGATTAATCTGTAAAAACTGTTCATCAAATGATCTTGGCTCTAGTAGAAATACATTATCTAAGATAGCATTAAGGTCATTTCCGGCTATCTGCTCAATTCTTTCAAGTGATATTCCACCTTCAGTATCCATAAATATGGCTTTGGCTCCATCTTTTGTAGATTCATACAAAATTTTTAAAGCTATATTTGTCTTTCCACAGCCTGGCGGACCATAAAACTGTGTGATACAACCTTTTTCAATACCTCCGCCAAGAAGTTCATCAAGAGATGAATTTGTGGCTATAAAAGTTGTCTTTTTTAGATCTGAAAGTGTTCTCAATTCTATGTCTCCTTTAATAAAATTCATAATATGTATAATTGATTAATAGTTTTATTACTTATCATATAAATAATTGAAAGATTTAAGAAAAAAATTAATTATACTAAAATAAGTTTAAAAAAAATCTAAAAAAATAAAAAAATTAGGGGGTTATATTATAACTATCTATGTTGTTTTATTGGTTTGATTTTCTGTAGCCTGTGGTGCATTTGAAGTTGCTGCTGTTGGATATTCAAATACATTCCATACACTTATTCCAGGCTCTGAATGTGTCATGTTAAATCTTGTAGTGTTCATTCCACTTTCAAGATATAGTTTTGTAAATACAGAATCTTCAAGGTGTGAGTCATATAATACTGCAAAGTATGATCCTCCACCATTGTTATATACAATCATTGACATGTTACTGTTGTTGTTAACCATTTTTTCATATAATCTGTTTCCATCAATATATGTTAATTTATGTGGTTTAATTAACTCATTTCCAGTACCGTCTGTAAGTTCTTTACACATTCTCTGTTTATCTTCTGCTGTAGTCATATTTAATGTTTTATTAAGTTTTGACTGATCAACATATGCAAAGAGCATTGGCATTCCTTCAGATTCATTTGTTGTTGATGCTACACCAACAATACCATTGTCTTGACCAAATATGAAGGTTTTACCATTTACTTGTTCTGCTGCTATGTTTGCAGGATAGTATGAATAGTGTGTTGAAGTCTGATTTTGGAAGTCCCATGTTCCAAAGTATGACCACCAGGATGCTTTTGAAAGCATATCTGAACTTAATATAAGATTTACAGGTTTTGTATTTGCTGGATGTGTTTTATCAAGAACTGAATTTGCTTGTTGTTCATTTAATCCTAATGAGCCTGTAAGTTCTGCATTTGCCTGATTTCTATCCATTGGTAATATTTTATTCAATGTTTGAACTGTTTTTGTTGTATTGTTTGTATATAAATCTAGTGTATTTGATGCATCTTCTCCACTATTTGCAAGCATTCTTAAAATACCTGCAGAAAGATTCTCATCACTTGTTTGCAGTGCATTACCAATCCAGTAAGCACGCATGTTGTTCTGTGAACCTCCATCAAATACTACTTGACGATCTGCTACCTCTGTGAAGAGGTGACCAAAGTCCCACCAGGATGCAAGTACTGTATCTTCTGCTGTATTTGCTTTTATCCATTTAAGTGTGTTGTACATATCATCGTTTGTACTTCCAACAGACTGTGATGATGCTGCATGGTCACTCATAAGTGGTGGTACTACTGCAAGAAGCACCATTACAATAGCAATTAATGCTACATATGGGTATTGTTCTGTTTTAAGATCAACATATTTAACTACAAATCCTACAAATAATCCTGCAAGTAATGCTAGTGGTATTGCAAACTGTTCTATGAACCTTGTACCTTGTGTTAGCATTACTGCTATTCCAACTATCCATAAAAGTGTTACTACAAATAGGAATAGGTTATTGTGTTTTTCATCATCTGTAAAGTCAAGTTTTCCAGGGATAAAGGTATGTCCAAGTTCTTTAACTTCATCTTCTGCTTTTTTAACTTTAGGTGTGTAGTTTTTTGTTTTTGGTGCTGTTGTTTCTATTTTTATTTTTTTGTAATGTTTATCTTGTGCTTTAGCAACAGGTTTTTTCATAAGTAATGCTGCCATTACAACAAGACCTAATACTGCATAAATTAATCCAAATGTTCCACCTGATTGACTTGCAATGTCAATAAATTGTGGTATTTGCATCTCACCTACAGATACATATACGTTAGGATATGCACTTCCAGCTGTTGCACTCTGGAGTGATGTTGAAAGTCCTACAACATTTGATATTGATTCAAACATTGAACCTCCAACTGTTATTGCAAGAAGTATTACTGTTAGTATTATAAATACTACTGCAGGTATTGTTGCCGGATTTTCTTTAAGCCATTGTTTCTTATTTGATACGTCTTTTCCATCCTTCCTATCCATTATATAGGATGCTGGGATGTATAGTATTAATGCACCAATAGTTAAAAGTACCATGTATGTGTACCCACTCCATGCAAGTGAATACAGTGCCAGTGTTGCTGCAGATAATCCTGCAAGTCCGGCTTTATATACAGGTTTTTTGGCATATACTGCTTCTGTTAAGAACAGTACAATCATCAGTGGTATTAATACGTTGAACATATCTGTATCAAAGAAACCACCATATGTGTGTATAAAGTATGCTGGTGCTGCTGCTGCAATTACACCCGCTACAATTGCACCCCACTCATTTTTGGTAGCTCGTCTTACAATAAAGTATGCTGGTATTAATGCCAGTGTTCCAACAAATGATCCTATCCAGTATGCTACTTGCATAAGTGATACTGATGAAAACATATTTAGGAACTTGTAAACTGTTGCTGTTAATACTACAATTACAGGTTGATAGTCAGCTTCACGCCCATTAGGGGATGTTGAAAGTGAATCCCAATCTGTTCCATTTATCTGTGTATCTCCAAGATGTCCTGTTTTTAAATAATTCTCAGTTAATCGATAATTATAATATGAATCTATCTCTGTGAAATATGGTAAACCGCTGTCATCTCGGTATAATTCCTTTACACTTTCGTTTTGAACTCCACCAATATTTACTGTTTCAGCCCTTATTGCAAAGATTGAAACAAATAGTAGAAGAACAATAACAAAAGGTGCTACTTTTTTTAGTAGATTTTTATTTTTACTGTTCATATGTAAGTTCTCCTTATTTTACCTCCAATATAGATAGAATATAGGATAAGATATCATCTAGGTAATATCTTGAATTAATTGATTTTAGTTATAATTTACATATAACGAGAATATATTAGTTTATCTGTTATCTTAATCAAAAAATTATCCTTATATATGTTTATAAATAAAGATATATTTAAATTTATTAAAATTTTAAAAAAATTAAAGTATTTATTAAATTAATATCATTGAAATCTAAATTATAATTAAAGATAATACACAAAAAGAAAAGATATAAATTAATTAATTCACCAAATAGGGTAGTAAATAAATGACACATGAAATGATAACATATTTTCAAAACAAGAAATGGTTCAGAGATAGAATTGAACATATTGAGGAAATTCCACCAAAACCACCAAGATATACAACAGCTGATGTTAACCTACCACCTGTAATTTCAGATTACCTGGATAGTAAAGGTATAAAACTCTACACACACCAGTATAAGACTCTTGAATATCTAAGAGAAGGTTATAATGTTACACTAACAACACCAACATCAAGTGGAAAAACATTATCATTTACACTACCTGTTATGGAAAATCTAGCAGAAAATCCTGACAACACTGCCCTTTACATCTATCCTACAAAGGCTCTTGCAAACGACCAGTTTAAGGCAGTTGAGGAGTTTGACCGTGAATGTGATCTTGAAATATATCCTGCTAAATTTGATGGAGATACACCAAAATCTGAAAGACGTAAAATTAAACAGACCTCACGTCTTGTTCTTACAAATCCATATGAGCTTCACATGATTCTTCCATGGCACAAACAGTGGAGTAGATTTTTTAAAAATTTAAAGTATGTTGTTATTGATGAAGCACACCAGTATCGTGGAGTATTTGGGTCAAATGTAGCACTTCTTATACGTAGATTTAAACGTATATGCCGATATTATGGCTCTGATCCACAGTTTATTGTATCAACAGCAACACTTGCTAATGCTGAGGAATTTGGTGAAAAACTAACAGGACTTGATTTTAAGATTGTTGATGAAAATGGTGCTCCATCTGCACGTAAACATTTCATATTTTTCAATCCTTATGCTATTGAATCTAAAAATCCATCAATTCATACAGATACACAGAAACTATTTACAACATATCTTAGACATGGACTTCAGACGATATGCTTTGAAGTATCACGTAAGATGGCAGAAGTTGTAGCTCTTAGATCTAAACGTGAACTTGAAAGTAAGGATATTCAACTTGCAAATAAAATTACAGCATATCGTGCAGGTTATACTGCAGATGAAAGAAAAGAGATTGAAGATGACCTGAAAGATGGAAAGATTAAAGGTGTTGTTACAACAAATGCACTTGAACTTGGAATAAATATTGGATCACTTGATAGTGTAATAATATCAGGATATCCTGGAACTCTTATATCTACATGGCAACAGGCAGGTCGTGCTGGTCGTCGTAATCAGGAAGCATTAATTACAATGGTTGCATTTCAAAATCCTCTTGATCAATACTTCATGAAGCATCCAGAGTTATTTTTCAATAAAAGTCATGAACATGCAATTATTGACTTAAATAATAGACACATACTACGAGGACATCTTAAATGTGCAGCACATGAGTTACCAATACGATTTAATGAAATTGAAGACTTTGGATTTGATGATGAGGGTGTTGTATTTGATGAAATAAGTGATCTTGAAATGGAGAATATTCTTAATTATTCACATGATGTTTGGAGTTATTCAAATGAAGAACTTATGAAAAATGACACACCAAATCTCGGAGTTAATCTTAGTGATGTACGATCTGAGGAATATAAGGTATTTGTTGGATCACAATTCCTTGAAAGTATGAGTGAAAAACAGGCATTTCGTGAAGCACATGAGGATGCTGTTCTCATACACAATGGTGAGGAATATCTTGTTGAAAGTATGGACATCCAGGAACGACGTATCTATGTTAAAAAGAAGAATCTTAACTACTACACACAGCCTCTAAAGGATATTGATGTTAAAATTATAAAAGAAGAAAAAAATAAGAGTATCTCAGATATTAAGATTTCATATGGAAAATTAAATGTTACAGAGGAATATAATAGATTTAATATTATTAAATATAGTAAAGTTGCATCATCAAAGAAACTTAATCTTCCACCACTAAACTTTAAAACAAAAGGTTTATGGTTTACAATTCCACATGATATTAAACAACACCTGCAGAGTGAAATAATATCTGATGTTAAGTTTTCTGACATGTTTATGGGTGCAATGCAGGGTGTTGTAAATATTATGCTTGCTGTATGTCCATTCCATGTAATGTGTGATTCATATGATCTTGGTGGTGTTACAGAAAATATGCACCAGTCAACACTAAATTCTACAATCTTCATATATGATGCATTTGAAGATGGAGTGGGACTTACTGCTAAGGCATATAACTTATTTGAGGATATTATTAAAATGGCACATGATCTTATATGTGAATGTGACTGTAGTGATGGATGTCCTGGATGTATTTATTCATCACAAAACCAGTCAGATAATAAGTATCTTAATAAGAAAGCTACTAAGATTATTCTTGAAGATCTCTATGAAATAATAGTAGATAATAATAATTTAAATTTTTCTAAAAAAAATAGGTGTTGAATTTTATATAAAAAAAAGAAGGGATGAGTGATAAATAATTTTATTCTTCTTTTTTATCTTCTTGTTTTTCTTTATTTTCTTTCTGTGCTGCTTCAAAGTCTGCAATTGATGAGGTGAAGCGACATTTTGGAAATCCACTACATCCTATAAATTCACCATATCGTCCCATACGTTTTATAAGATCACTTGAACATTCAGGACATTTTCCTACAACATCATTTGTTGACTTTTTACCACCATTTGCACATTCAAAGTTTAAACATGCACGTTGTCTTGGATTTCCATATGATATAAGTGGAAGACCACATTTTTCACATTTTGCTTTTAATACATTTGCTCCATTTGGTAGTGAATATGTTTTTTTACAGTCAGGATATTTTGAACATCCAACAAATTTACCTCCACCACGTGGTGATGATACAATTATCAGATTTCCTCCACATTCACATTCACCTACAATACGACTATTTTCATATGCACTGAAAAGTTCAGATCCTATATCATCTTTATTATCATCTATTGCATCAAGAATCTGGTTAAGTTCTCCTTTTGCATCGTCTATTACCTGTGTTTGTGTTGTTTTTTCATCTTTAATTAATGCAATATCTTCTTCAAATTGACGTGTCATTTCCTCACTTGTAATTTTTTCTGAATATTTACTTAGTGTGTCAATGATACGTTCACCAAGCTGGTTTACTTCTATCTTATTTCCCTGAATATATTTTCGTGTATAGAGTATTGCTACAATATTTGCACGTGTTGCTTTTGTTCCAAGACCACGTTTTTCTAGTTCTCGTATTATTGATGCTTGGTTGTATCGTGCTGGTGGTTTGGTTTTCTTCTCTTCACTTTTAACTTTTGCTTTGATGATGTCTCCTTCATTTATTTCTGGGAAGTCTTCATCTTTTACTTTTTTTGCCTGATATGGGTCAAGTGCTAGCCATCCTGGCTTTGTTACTTTTTGTCGTCCAAATGCAAATGGTTCTCCTGCAATGTCAACATCTACTTTTATTGATGTTAGCTCTGCTTCTTCTCCAAAGATACTTATGAATCTGTGAACAATGAGATCATATAGTTTTTGTTCATCATCACTTAGATTTTCTGGCATTATTCCTGTTGGATGTATTGCAGGGTGTGCTTCATCTGTCTTTTTACCTTCATTTGGCTTGAATGGTTCTTTAAGTTGTGCTACTTTAAGTGAATATCTTGGATTTTGTGAAAGTTGTACTAGTATTTCTTTTAGTCCTAGTGATTCTGGTAGTTTTTGTGATGATGTTCTTGGATATGATGTGTATCCTTCAATGTAGAGATCTTGTGCTATTTTTTGTGTCTTTTTAGGTGTGAATTTAAATTGTGCATATGCTTCTGATTGTAGTGTTCCTAGTTCAAATGGTACAGGTAGTGATTTTTTTGATGTTCTTTTTGCTATTTTTTTAACTTCTGCATCTTCTGATTTTGTTTTTTCAAGAATTTCTGCAACTTTTGTTTTATCTTTAAATTTACCATTTTTATGATCTGCTACTATGTCACCTTTAAGGTGTGCTTTTATTAGCCAGTATGGTTCTGGCTTAAATTTCTTTATTTCTTTTTCACGTTTTGTTAGAAGTGCTAGTGTTGGTGTTTGTACACGTCCTGCTGAAAGTTGCACATATCGTCCTGCTGCCTTATTTATTGAGTCTGTCATTGCTTTTGATATGTTAACACCAAATAGGTAGTCAAGTACATGTCTTGCTTCTCCACTTTCAATCCAGCTTTTATCTTCTTTTAGTGGATATGCTTCTGAGTATGCTTTAATAAGATCTTTTTTTGTTAATGCTGAAAATTTCATTCTAAATGCTTTATCTATACTTTCAGGTCCACATATTTCATTTAATGCATTGAATCCTATTAGTGTTCCTTCTGTATCGTAGTCGCATGCATGTATAAATCTGTCTGCATCTTTTGAAAGCTTTTTAATTAGGTCAATATAGCTTTTTACATACTTTTTTGATTTGTCTGTTTCATATAATGGTACCCATTCTACATCAAATAATCGTTTCTGTTTTTTATTTGATGATTTTAATGAATATAGATGACCTACAGCTGATAGTACTATGATTTGTTTTCCATTTTCATTAATTTCATAGTATGGTACTCTTTTATATGAATTTTTTATAGGTGAAGAAGACAGTGCACTTGCTACTTTCTGTGCTACTTTTGGCTTTTCACATATTATTAACTCACTCATCTTTTTTAATCTCCAAATAATGATTCTTTATAATCTTTTATTAAAAATAAAAAAAATATTGCTCCTTTTTTTGGTTATATATATTATATATATGACATTTTTTCATGTTTCTAATAAATATTAATAATTTAATATGTTGTTATATTAATAGTTGTTAGTAAATGTATTGAGGGTGGGAATGTAATTTTATTATAAAATATTTTCTATTATTGAATATATAATATAATAATATATAATAAAAATAATTTTTTTAAAAGAAAATAATTAGAATAATTGGAAAAGTAAATATTTAATTTAAAGGATGTGATTTATATTTTAATAGGCGTAATTTCAGATACACATATTCCAACACGTAGTGTTAAAATTCCAGAGAAAGTTTTTGAAGTATTTGAAGGTGTTGATATGATACTTCATGCAGGTGATCTTGAATGTGATAGTGTAATTGAAGAACTTGAAACTATTGCACCTGTTGTGTGTGTTCGTGGAAATTGTGATACAAATAGTAATTTAAATGAAGCTGAAGTTATTAATATTGAAGATGTAAAAGTTGGTCTTACACATGGTGTTGTTTATCCTCGTGGTGATACACAACAGTTGTATTATATTGCAAAAGAGCTTGGTGTAGATGTTCTAATTAGTGGTCATACTCATCAGCCTATGGTTGAAAAAATTGATGATGTAATACTTCTTAATCCTGGTAGTCCTACACAGCCTCGTCTTACTGATGCAACTGTTATGGTTGTTGAAATTAATGGTAGTGATATTCAGGCTGATATTATTAAAATTGCAAATGCAATGTGTCGTTCTATGGATGTATCACAACTTGGACTTAATTATAAGAAAGATTAGATATGTTAAATTTGGAAAAGAATTTTATTTTTAGATATAATGAAAAATATGAAAAAAAATAAGGGGATTTATTAGTTATGAGTCGTTGGAAAGCAAAGCATGATAAAGAACATTACTATAAACTTGCAAAAAAACAGAATTATCGTTCACGTGCATCATATAAACTTAAACAATTAGATAAGAAGTATGGTCTTCTTAAGCCTGACTATAATGTTGTTGATCTTGGTGCTGCACCTGGTGGATGGAGTCAGGTTGTATGTGAAACTATAGGTGAGGAAGGTAAAGGTCAAATTATTGGTGTTGATCTTGAATATATTAAGCCTATTGATCATGAAGCATTTACTGCAATAAAGGGTGATTTTACAACTGAGGAAATTCAAAATACTATTATGGAACTTATTGATGGTAAGGCAGATGTTATATTATCTGATGCTGCAGCAAAACTTACAGGTATTAAGGATGTTGATAACTTTAATGCTTATGATTTAGCTACTGCTGTTATTAGTATTACTGATAATATTCTTAAGAAAAATGGTGATCTTATAATGAAGTCATTCCAGGGTGGATCTTATGATGAAATTAATAAGACATTAAAAAAGAAATTCAGATCTGTTAAAACTACAAAGCCTAATTCATCAAGAAAACGTAGTTCTGAGATGTATGTTATTGCTCGTGGATTTAAAGGTCCTAAGAAAAATAAGAAAAATAATGATAATTAATTAAAAAATAATTTAAAAATTTATTTTTATAGAAATAGTGGTTATGTTAATTTTTTTTTGAGGGTAATAAATTTTATTAGTTTTATTTAAAAAAAATAGGAATAAAAAAATTTTTGAAAGTGGATAAAATTTATTATTTAATAACTACTTTTACCACTTTGTGTTAGTTGAGAATATGTTTCTCTTGCACTTTTTAATTCTTCTTTTGCTTGATCTAATTGTTTGTTGATGTTTTCTTCACTTTCACCCTTGGATATGTCACCTTCAATTTCAGTTATTGACTGATTAACTTCTGAAAGTTTTATTTTTCCAGTGTTAAATTGTGATTTTACTTCAATATCTGGTTTTGTTCCAAGTTGTTTGTCAAGTTCATCATACTGTTTTGATAAGTTACCATAATCTGCTTTTATTTGATTTAAGCTTTCATATGCTGATCCACTATTTACTGTGTGTGTTACAGAGCTGCTTAAATCTGTTACTCCGATGTATGCTACGACTCCTATACTTACCACAATTAAAATTATTGCAATTAAAGAAATTGTAAGAGATGTTGTTTTAAATAGTTTTAAACGTGATCTTTTCATAGAAAACCTCTTAATTTAATTGCTTTAAATTAATGTTATTTTTATATTATAATATAAATTTCTATTTTTTAAAATATTAAATATTTGTTTTATAAATTTTATTGTTTGAAAATAAAATCTATGTATGTACAACTTAAATTGAAAATATTGCATAACATTTACCGTAATATTTATTATAATTATAAATAAAAAAATATTATACATGGAAAGCAGGGTTGATAATAAAAAAATAAACACAGTACAGATTACAAATCTGGAAGAATTCTTTAGTACAAGCTGTAAAGATGAGATATTTGCAGCACTTGACTTATTTCCAGATGAAAAATCAGTAATCATTGACTATAACGATCTTGAAATGTTCAATCCAGACATTGCAGATGCTCTTCTTGCAAAACCTAATGAAACATTAGAAGTTGCAACAGATGCTATCATAAATATAGACCCTCAACGTAGAGATATAGGACTTAATGTACGATTTAAAAATGTTCGTAACGTTGTACATCTAAGAAATCTTAAAAGTGAATATATAGGAAAATTCATAGCTGTAGATGGAATTATCAGAAAAACAGATACAATCCATCCACGTATACAAACAGCTGTATTTAAATGTAGAAGCTGTGGAAGAATACATGAGGTAAAACAGAAGACAAACCTCATATTTGAACCTGCAGCATGTAGTGAATGTGGAAGTAGATCATTTGAAATAATAGAAGATGAATCAACATTTATGGATACACAAACTGTAAAACTACAAGAACCACTAGAAAATCTATCAGGTGGAGATCAGCCAAGACAAATAAATGTAGTTCTTGAAGATGACATGGTAGATACACTCACACCAGGAGATAAGGTTCGAATTACAGGAATTCTAAAAACACAACGTGATGATAAAACAAAACGTTACAATAACTACATATATGGAAACTACATAGAACACCTAGAACAGGAATTTGAAGAGTTACACATCAGTGAAGAGGATGAAAAAGAAATTATTGCTCTTTCAAAACAGCCTGATATCTATGAACAAATCATAGCATCCACAGCCCCATCAATTCAGGGATATGATGAGGTAAAAGAAGCAATAGCATTCCAACTCTTTGGAGGAACAGCAAAAGTACTTGAAGATAAAACACATATACGTGGAGATATGCATGTTTTAATAGTTGGAGATCCTGGTATTGGTAAATCCCAGATTCTTAAGTATGTATCAAAACTTGCACCACGTGGAATCTATACAAGTGGTAAAGGTACAAGTGGAGTAGGACTAACTGCTGCAGCTGTACGTGATGATCTTGGAGGATGGAGTCTTGAAGCAGGAGCATTAGTACTTGGTGATAAAGGTAATGTATGTGTTGATGAGCTTGATAAGATGCGTGAAGAGGACAGATCTGCAATTCACGAAGCATTAGAACAACAAACAATATCAATTGCAAAGGCAGGAATTATGGCAACACTTAATAGTCGTTGTAGTGTACTTGCTGCTGCAAACCCAAAATTTGGTAGATTTGACAGATATAAGTCAATTCCTGAACAAATTGAACTACCACCACCAATTCTATCACGTTTTGATTTAATATTTATTGTTGAAGATAAACCTAATGCAGAACGTGACCATAAACTTGCAGGACACATCCTTAAAATACACCAGGAAAACACAGTACCATATAAAATTGATCCTGAACTTCTTCGTAAATACATTGCATATGCAAGAAAAAGTGTACAGCCAACACTTACAGATGAAGCAGCAAAAGTACTGCAAGACTTCTATGTTACAATGAGAAGTGGTGCAATAGATGATGAATCACCAGTACCAATTACAGCACGTCAACTTGAAGCACTTGTAAGACTAGCTGAAGCTAGTGCACGTATACGTCTTAGTAATGATGTACTAAAAGAAGATGCAGAACGTGCAATAAGACTTCAGGAAAACTGTATGAAACAGGTAGGATATGATCCTGACACTGGAAAAGTAGACATTGATAAGGTTGAAGGAAGAACACCAAAATCTGAAAGAGATAAATTTAACATTGTAACAAAGGTAATTAAGGAACTTGAAGATGAATATGATGGATTTGCACCAAGAAACGTATTATATCTAAAACTTAGTGATGATCATAACATTGAAGAGCCTGATGCTGAGAAATTTATCAACATTCTTAAAAGTAAGGGTGTGATCTTTGAACCTACACCTGATAAATTTAAAACAACATAAAAGAAATTATGAGTTTAGATAAAATTAACTAAACTTCATATAAATTTCCCCTCTTTTTTTTGAAAAATAAAATTTAATTAAAAATATTACATAAAAGTAGAAATTAATATAAAATTATATAGTAGTAAAAACATAATTATATAAATACTATAAAAATAATTTATTCAAAAAATAAGATTATGGGAATAAATAATATATTATAATTTTTTTATACAAATTATACCAAGGATTTAGAAAAGTTAATTAGATGGAGGTTTATACATACTATGTCAAAAGATGCAGACTTTGAAGCTTATGAAAAACTATTAGATAAAGCATATGAACAACTACCAGATAAAATCTTTGAAGCAAAAAGATTTAAAGTACCAAAAGGATACTCAGTTATTCAGGGTAGTCGTACAATCATCAAAAACTTTGGTGATATAGCAGGAACTCTAAATCGTGACCCACAACATGTACTTAAATATCTACTAAGAGAACTTGGTACATCAGGAAATGTGGAAGGAAATCGTGCAATACTTCAGGGTAAATTTACACACTACGTTATAAATGAACGTATTGAAGAATATGTTGATAACTTTGTAATGTGTCATGAATGTAACAGACCAGATACAGTTATTATCCGTGAAGACCGTATTGACATGTTAAAATGTAGTGCTTGCGGAGCAAGAGCACCACTTAAATCATTATAAAGAAATTTAAGAATTATATGATGATATAGAACTTCATATCATCTATAGCTTACTTTTTTTATAAAATCTTTTTTCAAAAACCACATTACACTCTTTTTTAAAATTATATCATTATTATATTTAATAGAAAAAAAACTCATTTTTTAGAATTAAAAAACTACTAAATAAAAATTACATATAATAAAAGAAATTGAAATGTGGAAATATATTGAGGTGAATTAGAGAAATGTTTTGTTTATTATGTAGCAGTGAAGAAAAACTCTATGATGGACTATGTAAAAGCTGTTTTCTTAAGGAATTTGAATTAGTAGAAGTTCCAGAATATGCAACATTTAAGGCATGTTCACACTGTGGTGCCATACAAAAACATGAAAAATGGGTACAATCTGGCTACTATGATGATGAAATTATCAATGATGCAATAAGAAAAGAAATTAAAATAAATGATAAACTATCAAATGCACAGATAACAACAGAAATTCTAAATAATCGTGGACGAGTATATGAATGTGTTCTTCATGTTACAGGTGATGTGATAGGTGAACCAATAGAAAAAGACTATCCAATCGATGTAAAAGTTGAAAAAAGTGTATGTCCAGACTGTAGTAAGTTCTTCTCAGGATACTATGAAGCAGTAATACAGCTAAGAGCAGATGATCGTAAACTTGAAGATGAAGAAATTAATGAAGCAGATATTTTCATTGCAAATGAAATTCAAAGAATATCAAAAACAAACAAGCTTGCATATGTAACAGAAAGAACTGTGCTAAAAGAGGGTGTTGACTACCAGGTAGGATCATATAATGCAGCACATAAGATTGCAGTTAATCTTCAGAAAAACTTTGGTGGAACAATAAAAGAATCAAGAAAAATTGTGGGACGTGACAAGTCAAAAAGTCGTGATCTTTATCGTACCTGGCTTTCTGTACGTCTTCCATCGTTTCATAAAAATGACTTTATTGAATATGAAGATGAAATATATCAGATTAAAAAAATTGGAAGTCATAAATTTATGGGTATGAATCTTAAAGATCATAGTGAGGAATCTATAAGTTGGAAGCAATACGATAAAATTAATAAAATTGCAACTATGGATGATGTCTGTGAAACTACAATTACAAACATTACACCAACTGAAATTCAGGTTCTTGACCCTGACACTTACATGACTGTTGATCTTAAATATAATGATGATCACAACCATAATATTGGTAGTCAAATAAATGTCATAAAAATAAAAGAAAGAATATATATATTATAATATTATAAGAAAAAAAAATAACTAGATATACAACATTTTTTTGGGAGAAATAAATAATGAATATTGATGAAGCTATAGCTAAAATTACAAAAGATACAACAGAAGTTATAGAAGTTGAAGAATTAAAGGAAATTCTAAAAAAGGATGAAAAAGTAGCATATGTTGGATTTGAACCATCAGGAAAAGTTCATCTTGGACATGCACTTACTGTAAAACGTATGATAGCACTTCGTGATGCTGGATTTAAAATTAAAATCTTTGTTGCAAACTTACATGGATTCCTTAATGGTAAAGGTACACTTAAAGAACTTAATGAAATTGCAGATTATAACATTAAATGTTTCAAAGCATTAGGTCTTGATGAAAATACAGAATATATCCTTGGATCTGATAGAATTACATTTGAATACATGTCAGATGTATTTAAAGCTGCACAATTTACAACAATATCAAGAGCACAAAGAAGTATGGCTCAAGTTTCAAGAGATAGTGAAAACCATAACGTTGCAGAAGCATTATATCCAATAATGCAGGCTATGGATATTCATGATTTAGGTGTAGATGTAGCAGTTGGTGGAATGGAACAGAGAAAAATCCACATGCTTGCACGTGAAATTCTTCCAAAAATGGGATATGATGCACCTGTTGTTATACACATACCACTTATTCATGGAACAGATGGATCAGATAAAATGTCTAGTAGTAAAGGTAACTTTATTGGTGTAGATGATTCAGAAAAAGAAATTAAAACTAAAATTAATAAAAGCTTCTGTCCTATTGGAGAAGTTGAAGGTAACCCTGTTATGGAACTTGCACACTACTACATATTTGATGAAAATGAGAAAATTCACATAGAAAGACCTGAAAAATTCGGTGGAAATCTTGATCTTACAGAAGATGAGTTATATGATATTTACTCAAAAGAAGAACTTCACCCAATGGATCTTAAAAATACAGTTGCTAAATACTTAGTTGAAAAACTTGCACCTGTACGTAAATACATGGAAGAAAACTAAAATATGAAGAGTTGATTTATCATGGCAAAACAGACAATGAAAGTACTCTCTGGTATGAGACCAAGCCAGGTTGATGAAATGATACGTACATATGATCTTAACATGATTCAAACACGTGAAGGTCTTGTATATTTTGAAGGTGAACTTGAAGATTTAAGAAGTGCAACAAAACATGTAGTTGATGTTGTACTTCCACCTGGACCTACAGTTACAGAGATAAAAGAAACTGTGGCTAAGTATGAAATAGAACTTAAAAAATCAGATGATGGTCCTATGTTTCATGGAACACTCTATGAAATTAATGAGGCAATAAATTACATGGTAGATTTAATGCGTGAAAGACTTGATATGTAATATTATCATGTAATATTTTCTATTAAATATCTTAAAAATACACTTAACTTTATTAAAAGTATAAATTATTAAAAGTATAAATAGTTACACAATAGGAGGAATAATATTATGAACATTCCAGACTTACGTAACAAAAAATTAGAAGTAACAGATATAGATGAAATTAAGAAATTCTTAAATCGTGCAACAACAATAAGAGTATCATTTAACTCAGGTGAAGGATACCCAATTACTCTACCATTATCATATGGATATGAATTTACAGATGATGATAAACTCATATTTTACTTCCACGGTGGATTTAATGGTGTAAGATACAACAAAATATCTGAAGATGGACGTGTATGTATAGAAACAGATGTATTTGAAAAATACCATCAAGCACCACCTAGTGCAACAGCAGATTATACAAGTCTTGTTGCATTTGGAGATGCAGTAGAAGTTAAAGATGAAGAAAAAGAACATGCAATGCGTGAAATCCTTAAACACTGTGGATACGGATACATTGACATTGATGAAAAACTCTTCTCTGTAACATCACTTTTCAAAGTTGAAGTTGAAAAATACACATGTAAATGTAAAATTGACTAAGTTCAATTTATAAACATTTCATTTTTTTCTTTTTTTTTATTCTTTTTTTAAATTAACCTTAAAAATTCTAAATAAAATATACATATTCTTTTTTTTTATTTGAAATTAATCTTCCACAAAATAGCTTATTATAAAAAAAAAGTTAAAAGTTAAAAGGGGGAGGTGAATTTATAAATCTAGTTTATCTGATAGTAGTTTTAAAACTTCATATTTAACATCATCAATTGAGCCTGTTGAATCTATTTTTATCATTTCACTATTTTCTTCAAGTAGTCTTAGATAGTTTTTTCGTGTTTTTCTTAGAAAGTCTAGTTTTTCAAATACTTCTGTTTCATCACAACGTTCTATTGCTACATCTTCATCTACATCAAATAGTATTGTAAGATCTGGTTTTGGTGCATATTTATTTATTATTTCAATCCATTTTGGATCTATACTGTCACTGTTTTGATATGCTATACTTGAATAGTATGATCTGTCACTTAGAATTATCTTATCTGTTGAATTTTGTATTTTATGTTTTAGTGTTAGTCTGTCTGCTGCAAATAGTAGTGATAGTTTTTGTTGATTTATGTCTGTTGTTGATGTATCATCTTGGAGTTGTTTTCTTATAAGTTTTCCTATTTCTGATTGTGTTGGCTCAACTACTATTTCTACATCATATCCCATATTTTTTAGTGATTCACTTAGTAGTTGACATTGTGTTGTTTTTCCTGATCCATCTATTCCTTCTAATACTATGTACATCTTAATTTTCCCTTTGTTTGTTGTTTTGATATTATTATTATATATCTTTAAATTTAAAAATATTATATAATAAAGATTAAAATTTAAGATAATAGGAGTGTTTATTTTTTATGGATGGTAAGTGTAAGGTTTTATCACCTGTTGGAAGTTTTGATATTCTTAAAAGTGCTGTATTTGCTGGTGCTGATTGTGTTTATATTTCAGCTAAGAAGTATGGTGCTAGAGGTTTTGCTGAAAACTTTTCATATCGTGAAATTAGGGAAGCTGTAGAGTTTGCTCATGAATATAATGTTGAGGTTTTTGTTACTGTTAATGTTTCTATTCTTGAGTGTGAAATTATTGATGTTATTGAATATGTTTATTATCTCTACTGTGTTGGTGTTGATGGTGTAATTGTTGAAGATATTGGTCTTGGATCACTTATTAGTAGTCTTATTCCTGATCTTAATTTACATGCATCTACTCAGATGACTATTCATGATTATTCATTTACAAAATGGCTTGCATGTAATGGTTATAGTAGTGTTAATGTTTCTCGTGAAGTTCCAATTGGTCGTATACATATGATTAAGTCATCTGCTTTAGCTGATAATTTAGATGTGGATGTTGAGGCATTTGTTCATGGTGCTATTTGTTATTGTTATTCTGGTTGCTGTCTTATGTCATCATTTTTAGGTGGTCGTAGTGGTAATAGGGGTATTTGTGCTCAGCCTTGTCGTCTTAAGTATTCGCTTTTCTCATCTAATGGTAATGAGATTGCAGAAAGTAATTATCTTCTAAGTACTCGTGATCTTTGCACATATCATGATGTTGATAAGCTAGTTAATGCTGGTGTTAACACTATTAAAATTGAAGGTCGTATGAAAACTAGTGAGTATGTTACAGCTACAACTTATGCATATAAAAATGCTGTTAGTGGTAATTTAAGTAGTGATGATGAGTATATGCTTGATGTTGCATTTAATCGTGGATTTAGTAGTGGATATATGATGGAAAATGAATGTTATGATGTTGTAAATCGTAAGTATTCTGGTAATCAGGGCTTTATGATTGGTTATATTGACCGTGTTTATGATGATGAAATTAGAATTCATTTAACTAATCGTAAGTATCCTATTGAAATTGTTAATGGTGATGGTCTTAAGTTTGTTGATGAGAAATCTAGTTGTGGAATGTATGTTAGTGGTATTGTTTCACAGGGAAAGGATTTTGTTAAATTAAAACTTAATAAGAAACTTAACCTTACAAAGGATAGTTTTGTATATATCACTTATTCTAAATTCCTTGAAAATAAGACAAAGGCTATAATTAATGAAGATAATACTAATAAAGTTGCCATTGACTTGTTAATTAATATTAATAATGAAAGGGAACTTGAAGTAAAATGTAGTATTCCAAGTATGGGTAAATGCTTTAATTATAAGGCAACAGAAAAATTCCAGAAAGCAAAAAATAGACCATTAACATGTGATGTTATAGATAAACAACTTAGAAAAACTGGTGATACACAATATAGTATTGAAAATATAGAGTATACTAACTTCTATGATGATCTTTTCATGCCAACATCTGTTATTAATGCTATTCGTCGTGATCTCATTGAATATGTAGATAGTGAAATTAGAAAATCACAAAATCCAACACACAAAAAACAACAACAAGTACGTCAAAGTATTGATGAATTTAAAGATGCATATAAAAATAAAACATACAATACAACAGATACTGTTAAATATGGTGCTTATATTACATCTAAAAAGCAGGCTGAAATTGTAGCAGGTTATGATTTTATTGATGATGTATACTATGATGGTAGTTTTAATTATGATATAAAAGGTCATTATTATAAAAATATCTTCTATTCACTTCGTGATATTGCAACTGTTATTGGTGATAAAAATCTTATATGGACTCTTCCTGCACTTTGTGGTGATAGTGAAGTTGGAAAAATTAATTCTATCATTGAACAACTTAAAGATGAAGGTATAGCTATTAAGATTCAAACAGATAATATTGGTGTTGCATCAGAAATTAATAGTTGTGATTGTTATGGTGTTAATTTAAATATTTATAATAATTACACAGTAGAAAAACTTGCAACTACCCCTGAATTTAAAAGGTTAGCTATATCAACTGAACTTGGATTTGATGATTTAGTAAGCTTTGATGTAAATAGTGATTGTGAACTTGAATATATGATATTTGGTAAGTTAAGATTAATGATAAGTGAGGATAATTTCAAGGATATTATAGGTGAAAATAAAGATGAATTCTACTATCTTAAAGACACAAAAAACAACACCTATCAACTAAGAATAGATGCACATAATCATTCACAAATATATGATGAAAAAACACTTGACCTTACAAATCACATAGAAAAACTAGAAAAAACAGCAATAGACAATCTAAGTCTTGATTTAAGACTATATAACACTACACAAACACGTGAAATTATGAAATATATAGATTCAAAAGTTAATAAAAAACAAGTATACAAACTACCAGAAGATATGAAAACATACACTGCTAATTTTAAAAAAGGTTTATATAAAAAATAAACCTTAAAATTTATTCTTTTTTTTATTTTAGTTTTATTTTTAAATTATCCTAAGCATATTAAGTCCAATATATAAAACAAGTACAACTTGTAATGCTTTAAGATATTTAGTATTAATTTTCTGTGATAATTTTGCAGCATAACCTGAAATAAGAGTACTTGTTATTGCAATAAATACAAACTGAAGTATATTTACATATCCAATAGAAAAGCTTGGAAGACCAACAACACCCTGTCCTAGTATGATGTATGCAATAATACCACCAAGACTTGTTGCAATAATTGCAGCAGATGATGTACCAATAGCTTTACGTGTAGGATATTTAAAAAGAATTGTTAATGCTGGAATCATAATAACTCCACCACCAACACCCATAAGTCCTGAAAGAAGACCTGCTATAAGACCAAGAAGTCCATGAGCAAGTGAGTTTTTATTGATATTATCATCATTTTCAGGATATTTAAGAACTATCATATTAATTGCAGAAAATATACATACAATTCCAAAAAATATTTCAAGATAACGTACATTTACAGTTGTTGATATTAAAGCACCACTTACTGCACCAATAACACCAAAGATCATTAAAAGTCCTAGTCCTGTTTTTTCAATCATTCCATTTTTATAATGTTTCTGACTACTATTAATCATTGTAACAAATATAACAGCAAGAGATGTTGCAAATGACATAGGAAGTGCAATTGAAGCTTCAACACCATTCATCAGCATTAAATTATACTGGATAGGTGTGATAATAATTCCACCACCAACACCAAGAAGTCCTGCCATTAGACCACTAAAGCAGCCACCACATAAAAGAAGCAATATATATAATAAAAAATCCATAATAAATTCCACTTTAAATGTTTTCTTAAAAAAAATTATAATTTAGACTAATATTTTTCCAAAAATTTATTATAATAATTTAGAAATATAATCTAATCTAGATATATATAATAATTTAATATGAAAAATATTTAAAAATATTTACATTAAAAGTACACAGGAGACTTAGCTGTTTGAAAATATCTGACATTGAAAATATAAAAGGTGTAGGTCCTAAAATTACCCAAAAAATTATTCAAACATATCAAGACTATGACAACTTCAAAGAAAGCATAGAAAACTATGAAATTGATAAACTAATGAATATACAAGGACTTAGTAATAAAAAAGCACTAGAAATTGCACAATACATTCTAGGATATGGAGAAAATAACTTCATAAAAACACGACAAGCACAGAAAATCTATGATGAAATAATAGATACAATACTTAAATTTGCAAATACAACATATGCAAAAAATCGTATCAGACTTATGATGCCAACAAATAATATTGACATGATAAAAGATACAAATAAGTTAATAATTGACACATTAAATGAAACAGAAGACCTTGACTATAACTATATCAGCAAACTTTATGCAAATATTAAGCCACTTGATGATGATATAAATCCAAGCTTTGATGATACATATGCAATAATATGTGAAGACTATGATGACTACCTTGAATTTATAAAACGTGGATATAACAAATACACAGATATTTATCCAATAGAGGATCATCCAAATATAGATGACTATGAATTTATACTCTATGTATATAATGAATTTCTCATAGAACCACCAAGTGGTGCAAATATTATAAGTATAAAAAATACAGCAGAAGAATATGAAATACAACCAAATAGTGTACTTGAATATTACATACAAAATCTTAAAATCCTAGAAAATGTCTACACACTAAGAAAATATCTTAAAAAAGACAGTATAATAGGTGATGTAATAAATACAATTAAATCAATTAATCCAGATAAGGAAAACATCAAACCAATTGAGACAACAGTTGAAGAAATAAAAGATGAAGCAGATGCAATAATAAATGCCCAGATAAAACAGATAAATCTTGTTGGCGATGAAGTATTACAACTATTAAATGCTGATGAAGATATGCCACCAAAGATTATGAAAATCTATAAAGATGTTCTTAATGATGCATGTCAAAAACTTGCAGATGAAACAGGAATATTATTTGATCCATTCATAATACAATATCCACTAAAAATAGATTATAATGAGATTAAAAGAGTAAATGAAAATATGATGGCAACAATTCATCTAAATGAATATGAAAAAAAGATCAATGCATGTTCAATATTATCTGAATGTAAAAAACAGATAATAGATGAAGTAGATGAAATAATACACTATGACTACCAGTTTGCACTTGCTGCATTCTACAAAAAGTATGACCTGTCAATTGCAGAAATTGGTGATAAATATATACTAGATGGAGCATTACATCTTAAACTTAAAGAAGATGAAATAGAAAATGATACTTCTATGCAGCCTGTCATGTATAATCTTGATGATGAAAACAATATAATTCTTCTTACAGGAGCAAACAGTGGTGGTAAAACAACACTTCTTGAAACACTTGCACAACTAAATATCATGGCACACATGGGAATTGGAGTATGTGCAAAAAGTGCAACAATTGCACATACAGATGAAGTATACTACTTTACAAAAAGACAATCATTAAATGCTGGTGCATTTGAAACATTTCTAAAATCATTCATACCCGCAGCAGTAGGAGATATGCGTAAACTTATACTTATTGATGAGCTTGAATCAATAACAGAACTTGAAGCTGCAATAAAGATCATTACAGGATTTATTCAACTTATAGAAGATAAAGATAACTATGCCATAATTGTAACACACATGGCACCTGAGATTCTTAAACAAACAAAAGATCTTAATATCCGTGTTGATGGAATTGAAGCAAAAGGACTTGATGAAAACTATAATCTTATAGTTGATCGTAATCCAAGAATCAATTATCTTGCAAAAAGTACACCTGAACTTATATTAAAAAGAGTATATGAAAAATCACAACAACCACAAAAAGATATCTATAAAAAGATACTGGATAAGTTCTAATAATAACCCCCATACTTTAATACCTTTTTTTGAGATTATTATATTTATAAAAAAATAGATTTTAACTAAAAATAAAGTAGAGTATTGCCTGTTTACTAACTCTCCAGATCACAGGTAGATTACCAACATTCCTCCCCGAGCAACCCTCGTACCAGGCAACCACAAATTAATACTACAAGATCCATTACAGACTAAATAGAAAATAAATTCTATTTAAAGTATTAACTCCACAGAAATAATTCTGCAGATGTGATAATAATACATTTACAAAACATCAATATTATAACTTTACAATTAATAAAATACCAATTTTAAAATAAACAATATTACAAAAAATAATAAAATAACTAGAAAATATACTAAAAAATACATACAAAAAAATAGGAAAACTAAATGAACAAAATAACAATAAAACACAATAAAAAATAGAAAAAATAACAAAATATACAAGTGAAAATATATCATAAAACTAGTATGTAAAATCACCTTATTTTAATAAAATATAAAAAAATAATACTACATCTACATAACATGATACATATTTTATAAAATTTACCATATCCTTTAATTATTTAATAGAATTTATTTAATTTAAATTAAGAATTATATATAAACTATTAAAATAATTCAATCTAAATTAAATTAAAAAATAATGAAAAAATAAGAATTTGTATAATGAAAAAGTAGAAAAAAAGAAATGAAAAACAGGAAAACTATGAAAAGAAAACTATGAAAAAATCACCAGCAGATAAAAAAAAGATAAATTATCAATGATGAATATTAATGACAACACAGTTTATATTAAAACCATTACACTAAATCAAATAACACATATTACATAATAGATAACATCCACAATAAAAGATACCAAAAAATATCAAATAAGAATCAATGATAAAAAAAGATAAATTAATAATGAAAAATAAAATTTAGAAAAAATAGTCTGAAAATTAGTCTGGAAATAAAACCTTGGAAATTAAAGAAATAGTTCTTACATAGTCTAACTAAAATAATTTAAATAAAAAATATTACCATGAAAAATAATTATTACAAAAAATAGTTTAAAAACAAAGTTAAAAATTAAAATAAATTGTTCAATGCCGTGGGCCGGACTTGAACCAGCGACATCCAGATCTTCAGTCTGGCGTTCTCCCAACTGAACTACCACGGCACCTAAAAAAATTACAAGTTTAAATGTAATATAAAATTTAGATTTAAAAAGAATATTAAAGGCCAGCAACTTTCGAGCCTTCCCATAAGTTTACCGCTTATAGTACCAACAAGAACGTAGATAGACTTTATTACTGAGATCGAGACGAGATCAGATGTGACCCTATCGCTTTGGTCGCTGTACCTGTGCTTAATATAATATATATACTAAGTTATATATATACTTTACGATCGAATATGCATATCCATATTAAAACTAGCATTATCCAAATACTGAATACACCTAACTAGAATAAAAATAGCTAATATTTTTATTAATAAAACACTAATTTTCAAGTAATGTTGTATCTATAGTAAAACATAATTTAATGTTACCAAAGACTAAACTTTCTGTTAATAGTACGAACATAACAAGTATATTCTATTTATTTTAGTGTTCTTTGAAATTGTGAAATAAAATCGGACGTTGGAGACTGCGGACTTAACAACTCGAATAATAAAACTCTCGAAGCTTACATCCCAATTCCATCAAACAAGTCTTCTACTCGTGTCCTAAAAAAGCTGCTTATTTTTACGGAATACCTCAGGCTTAGATGCTTTCAGCCTTTATTATCATAGAGCGTAGCTGCCCAGCGATGCCTT